>JAADHD010000267.1 GCA_013152075.1 Verrucomicrobiota bacterium
GCAAGGTTTCATTTGGTGAACAACAGTTACTGGAAAATACAGAAGCTGCTATTGACGCAATCAATGGAGCCAAGCCGGTGACGGCTAAAGGGATCTATCTTTTGTCTGGAGGAATTTCGGCAACGATGGGGGCTGGAGTAAAAGTGCAGTTAACCCCTTACCAACTATAAAGGAATAAATCGATGCAAGTAGAAAAACAAATTATCATCGACGAGATCCTGGAACGGATCAATAACTCTCCGTACACTTTGGTGGCGGAGTATACAGGAATGACTGTGCCGCAGTTTGCGGATCTCAGGAACCGTCTTGCGGAAACGGGAGCGGAAATTCACGTCGGCAAAAACGCTTTAGTAAAACGGGCTGCTGACACAGCTGGGTTGCCTGAGGCGATCGGAGCTGAATTGACAGGTCAGAATGCTTTGGTTACCGGAGAGCAGGACGTGTGTGCTGCGGCCAAGGTGCTGAAGGATTTTCGCAAAGAGTGTGAAAAGCCGACGGTCAAAATCGGATCTTTGGATGGCGAGCTTTTGGATGCGGAACAGATCGATGCCTTGGCGTCACTACCGCCGATGGAAGTTCTGCAGGCTCAGTTCCTGGGTGTATTACTGCAACCGGCTACGAAACTGGTTCGGGTATTGAACGAACCTGGAACGTCATTGGCTAGAGTGCTTGCGGCCAAGGGAGAGCAGGGCTGAGGACTGGCGTGATATAGGGATTTGAATTATTTAAGAAAATTTTTACTCAACAGTGAGTTGGCGGCAAACCGTGAATTTTACTGCAGGATCCAAATTGGAAACGTTGAGTAAACTGAAAACAAAAACAACAAACCGGGTTCCTTGTCGGGAGCATGGCGATGCGCCTTAAGTAATGGAACGCTTTCCAAATCGACGATACCCACTAAAAAAATGGCAGATACAGATAAATTGGTAGAAGAATTGAGCGGCCTTACCGTTCTCGAAGTAGCAGATCTCGTGAAATCTTTGGAAGATAAATGGGGTGTAAGCGCAGCGGCTCCCGCAGCAGTAGCAGTGGCCGGTGGCGATGCTGGTGAAGCAGTGGAAGAAAAGACAGAATTTGACGTGGTACTCACATCTTTCGGCGAAAACAAAATCGCTGTGATTAAAGAAGTGCGTGGTTCGATTGATGGTCTTGGATTGGCTGATGCGAAGAAGCTCGTTGAAGAAGCTCCCTCTACTTTGAAAGAAGCAGCTTCCAAGGAAGAAGCTGAAGAGATTAAAGCCAAGCTTGAAGGAGCAGGGGCGACTATCGAACTTAAGTAATTTTAATTAGACCTATTGCATAAATTATTTTGATTTTGCGACAACTCATTCATTTGCCGGCAGTTTTACGCATCCCTTCGTTAAGAGGGAATGCGGCTGCCGGACAGATGTGGGTTTGTGAAGGACGCCGAATCCTGGCTACTCGAGGAGTAGCCAGGCTTTGTTGTCTTATCGACTAAAGACAGGACAGCAACGCACGCCCGGTTCGGAACTCCAGATTATCTGGCTCCGTCAGCGGGTTTTAACCAATAGCCATCGATCCAACCCAGAGCGACATGTCAAAGAGACTCTATTTCGGAAAAATCAAAGAAGTGATCCAGCCACCGAATCTTATCGAGATTCAGCTGAAATCATATGACGAATTTTTGCAACAGGATGTTGCCTCAACCAAGCGTGAAAGCAGCGGTTTGCAGGCGGTATTCCAGGAAGTATTTCCTATCGTCAGTTATGATGAAAACTTCACTCTCGATTTCTCGAGGTATGAAGTCGGACCACCTAAATTAACTTCTCTGGAGGCCTTGCGTGATGGCGAGACTTTCAGTGCGCCGCTTTACGTGACTTTCATTTTGAAAGAAGTGGACGGCCCTACCAAGGAGGAAAAAGTGTATATGGGAGAGATCCCGTTGATGACACGCCGTGGAACTTTTGTGATCAATGGCGCAGAGCGTGTGGTGGTCAGTCAGCTTCACAGGTCTCCGGGTGTATGTTTTGAAACTTCCCTTCACTTGAATGGAAAGGTCCTTTTCGGATTCCGGATCATTCCGGATCGTGGTTCGTGGTTGGAGGTTCAGTTCGATACCAACGATCTGTTGCACGTCTATCTCGATCGCCGCCGTCGTCGTCGCAAGTTCCTTGCCACGACTTTCCTTCGCGCCATCGGTTATCCAACGGATGCGGATATCATCAAGGAATTTTATGATGTTGAGAAGCTGAAGTTGACGAAAAAAATGGATGAAGCGGAGTTGAATGCAAAAGTGCTCTTCGACGACATTCTGGATGATGAAATCATTGTGGCGAAAGCGTATGAGCCGCTGACGCAAGGCGTGGTGAATCAGTTGCTTGAGCTTGGAACCAAACAGGTTCAAGTGATCACGGCTTCTCACGAAGATGTGTTGATCAAGTCTTTGAAGAAAGATCCGGCACACAACGAAGAAGAGGCGCTCAAGGATATTTATCGCCGCTTGCGCCCTGGAGACCCACCGACGGTTGCCAATGCGCGTGCGCTGCTGAAACGTTTGTTCTTTGATCCCAAAAAATACGATCTGACTCGCGTTGGTCGGTATAAGATCAATCAGAAGTTGGTTTTGGGTGACAAAAATACAGATCGCGTCATGCGGCCTGAAGATTTTCTGGCATCGCTCAAATATCTCCTGAACCTGAAGAGAGGTGAAGGGGTGCTTGATGATATTGACCATTTGGGTAGTCGCCGTGTTCGTGCGGTTGGTGAACTATTGGGCAATCAGTGTCGTGTCGGGCTTGCCCGGACCGAGCGTCTGGTGAAAGAACGGATGACCATGTTCGACATTAATATCGATGGCATGACTCCGTCCAAGTTGGTGAATCCCAAGGCGCTGAGCGCGGTGGTTCGGGACTTTTTCGGCCGTTCACAGCTTTCGCAATTCATGGATCAGATCAACCCTCTGGCTGAGCTGACTCACAAACGTCGTCTTTCGGCTCTTGGGCCCGGCGGTTTGAATCGTGATCGTGCAGGTTTTGAGGTGCGGGATGTGCATGCTTCTCACTACGGACGTATTTGCCCGATTGAAACTCCGGAGGGACCGAACATTGGTCTTATCAACTCGATGAGTAGTTTTGCCCGAATCAATGATTTCGGCTTTATTGAAACACCTTATCGCAGGATTATCAAAGGAGTGGCTACCAAAAAGATCGAGTATTTGACTGCTGATCAGGAGGAGAACTACCAGATTGCTCAGGCGAATAACATCATTGATGAAAAAGGTAACTTTGTCGACGAGCTTATCACGGTTCGTTACCGCGGGGACTTTATCGAAGTGGATCCCAAGGATTCGTTATACATGGATGTTTCGCCGAAGCAGTTGGTTTCGGTTGGCGCGAGTTTGATTCCATTTTTGGAACATGATGATGCGAACCGTGCGTTGATGGGATCAAACATGCAACGCCAAGGCGTGCCATTGTTGATTTCCGAATCGCCGCTGGTGGGAACCGGTGTTGAGGGCAGTGTTGCTGAAGATTCCCGCGCAGTAGTGGTGTCGGAAGGACCAGGAATCGTGGCGGCGGCTTCTGCTGAAGTCATCGTTGTGACTAAAACTGGAAAGCTTCCATTCACAGATGCAGAGTTTCTTACGAATCCGAACAAATTGAAGGGTGATCCGTCCAAAGGGACTTACGTATATCCCTTGCGTAAATTCATGCGCTCGAATTCAGGCACTTGCATTAACCAGACTCCAATCGTGGATCGTGGTCAAAAAGTGAAAGAGGGCACGGTTTTGGCGGATGGGCCAAATACGGAGGATGGTGAATTGGCCTTGGGTCGTAACGTGCTGGTGGCGTTCATGCCATGGAACGGATACAACTATGAGGATGCGATCGTGATCTCCGAACGCGTGGTGAAGGAAGATGTTTATACTTCCATTCACATTTCCGTGTTCGACATCAATGCTCGTGATACCAAGCTTGGCCCTGAGGAAATCACTCGTGATATTCCGAATGTGGGTGAAGAAGCGCTGAGCGATCTTGGTCCTGATGGAGTGATCCGGATTGGAGCGGAAATTGCACCTGGTGATATTCTGGTTGGTAAAATTACACCGAAGAGTGAGACTGAGCTGGCGCCGGAAGAGCGTTTGTTGCGAGCCATTTTTGGTGAAAAAGCCGCTGATGTGAAGGATACTTCATTGCGAGTGCCATCTGGATGTATTGGAATTGTGATGGATGTGCGAGTTACATCCAGAAATATTCCAGAAGATGAGAGGCTTGACCCGAAAGAGAAGCTGAAGCAGGAAAAACAGATCATCGAAACTCATCGCAAAGGCCGTGATGAACTGACTGATCAGTTGACGGAAAAACTGTCTGATATTTTACTCGGAGAGAAAATTCCTCTGGATGTGGTTAATGGACGGACCGGTGAAATCATCATTCCGGCTAACAGGAAGATCACTAAGACTCTGTTGCGTAAGTTGGCAGCGGTTTACGATAACATCGAGATCGATCCGAGCCCGATTCGCAACAAGATCTTCGAAATTGTTGCAACTTTTGAAGCTAAATTCGCTGAAATTGATCTGGACCGAGAACGTCAGTTGGATCGCCTGGAAAGTGGTGACGAAGCTGAGTCGGGAGTGATCAAGCAGGTTAAGGTTTACATCGCCAAGAAACGCAAATTGAGCGTTGGTGATAAAATGGCAGGACGTCATGGTAATAAAGGAGTGGTGGCAACCATCGTTCCTGAAGAAGACATGCCGTTCCTGGATGACGGGACTCCCGTTGATATTTGCTTGAATCCTCTAGGGGTGCCAAGTCGAATGAACGTGGGGCAGGTTCTGGAAACTCACCTGGGTGTGGCAGCCAAAGCGCTTGGATTCAAAGTGGCGACTCCGGTATTCGACGGTATCTCTGAGAAGAGGATCATGGAATATCTGAAAGAAGCCAAAGCGAAGGAAGGATATTCCTGGATTGGCCTGAACGGCAAGTCCACGCTGTATGATGGTCGTACGGGTGAAGCTTTCTACCAGGATATTGTGGTTGGTTACATCTACATGCTTAAACTGGGCCACTTGGTTCAGGATAAGATTCATGCTCGTGCGGTTGGTCCTTATTCGCTGGTTACGCAACAGCCTCTGGGTGGTAAAGCCCAGTATGGCGGTCAGCGATTCGGCGAAATGGAGGTGTGGGCACTTGAAGCTTATGGTGCGGCCTACACTTTGCAGGAACTTCTGACTGTGAAGTCTGATGACGTGCAAGGGCGAACTCGAATCTACGAAGCTATCGTTAAGGGGGACAACACTCTTGAAGCTGGCACGCCTGAATCGTTCAACGTTTTGATCAAGGAAATGCAAAGCCTTTGTCTGAATGTAACTGTTGGCAGATCTGAACCTGATCCCAGCGCTCTGCTGGATGAAAGTCTCTCTGCATAAATCGCCTTTTTTAATCCTTTAAATTCACTCACTTAATCATTCTTCTCACACAAACATCATTATGAGCGCAGAAACTCACTTAGATGAAATCTTCGGTTTTGAAAAACAAGAAGAGAGCTTCGACTCTGTCCAAATCACTGTAGCGGCCTCTGACACGGTTCGTTCGTGGAGCAGTGGCGAAGTCAAAAATCCGGAAACAATCAACTACCGCACATTCAAGCCGGAAAAAGGCGGTTTGTTTTGTGAGCGTATTTTTGGTCCAACCAAGGACTGGGAATGTACTTGCGGTAAATACAAACGGATTAAATACAAAGGCATGGTCTGTGACCGTTGCGGTGTGGAAGTGACTCTTTCGAGGGTGCGTCGCGAACGCATGGGGCATATCGAATTGGCTGTGCCGGTTTCCCATATCTGGTTCTACAAATGTATGCCGTCACGCATTGGCTTGATGCTTGATATGAGCGCTCGCCAGTTGGAGCGAGTAATCTATTACGAAGATTACATTGTGACCGATCCGCAAAAAACGCCTTTGGAAAAAGGTCAGTTGCTCACGGAATTGGAACATCGCGAAGCCGAGGACGAATATGGTGAAGGCAGCTTCCGTGCCGGCATGGGTGCTGAAGCGGTGCAGGACTTGCTGTCGCAAGTCAACCTGGCGGAAAATGTCGAGGAGCTGGAAGAAGCGATGACTAAAACTCGCTCCAAGCAGGTGCGTAAAAAACTGGCCAAGCGCTTGAAGCTTGCTCAGGGTTTTGCTCAATCCCATACACGTCCTGAATGGATGATTCTCGATGTGTTGCCAGTGATTCCTCCGGACTTGCGTCCTCTGGTTCCTCTGGAAGGTGGACGGTTTGCGACATCTGATTTGAACGATCTCTATCGTCGGGTGATTAACCGTAACAACCGACTGAAAAATTTACTGCAACTGAAAACTCCGGATGTGATTATCCGGAATGAAAAACGCATGCTTCAGGAAGCGGTGGATGCCCTGTTTGATAATGGCCGTCATGGACGTGCTGTGACAGGTGCTGGCAATCGCGCGCTGAAATCGTTGAGCGATATGCTCAAAGGTAAAGGCGGTCGTTTCCGTCAGAACTTGCTCGGTAAGCGAGTCGATTATTCTGGCCGTTCTGTGATTGTGGTTGGACCGGATTTGAAACTGAGCCAATGCGGCCTGCCCAAGAAAATGGCGCTGGTATTGTTTGAGCCGTTTATAATTCGTCGACTCAAGGAGCTGGGTTATGTGCACACTGTTCGTAGTGCTAAAAAACTTATCGAACGCAAAACTATTGAAGTTTGGGACATTCTCGAAGAGGTCACTAAAGGACACCCTGTGTTGTTGAATCGTGCGCCTACTTTGCACAGATTGTCGATCCAGGCATTTGATCCGGTGTTGATTGAAGGGGAAGCGATTCGCGTGCACCCATTGGTTTGCACGGCTTACAACGCTGACTTTGATGGTGACCAGATGGCTGTGCACGTTCCGCTTTCCGTGGAAGCGCAAATGGAAGCACGGATGTTGATGTTGGCACCGAATAATATTTTCACACCTTCTAGTGGTCGTCCTGTGATGACTCCGTCGCAGGACATTGCGCTCGGATGTTATTTCCTGACTTATACTCGCCAGATCCCAATTCGGGAAAAGGACAGAGAAAAACAACTGGTGTTGTTTGCTGATACGACCGAGGTCGAGTTTGCGATCGCTAACCGGGCGATTGGTATGCATGACGCGGTGCGTTTGCGTAATCCCGATTACGGCAAAAAAGATGGCCAGGCCTATTTTGGTGATCGCGAATCGAAAGTGATTATTACCACTCCGGGTCGAGTGAGGTTCAACGAGATTTGGCCTGACGAGATTGGTTTCGTGAACACTTCAGTCGCCAAGAAACAGCTGGGTGACATCATCTGGCGTTCTTATAAAATGGCAGGTAAGGAACGGACCGCTCAAGCTCTGGATGACATGAAAGAGCTCGGCTTCAAGGAAGCGACGCGTTCCGGTTGTTCTATCGGGATTACTGACATGGTGATTCCCGCCAACAAAAAAAGCGAGCTTAAGACAGCTTTTGCTGAAGTGGCCAAAGCTAACAAGCAGTATCAGTCTGGGATTATCACCAATAAGGAACGTTACAATAAGGTGATTGATATCTGGACTCATGCGGGTGACGAGATCACTCAGGATTTGTTCCGAACCATTGATTACAACGACGGAAAGGATATGCCTAGCCCCTTGTTCATGATGGTGGACTCTGGTGCTCGTGGTAACCGTCAGCAGATTAAGCAGCTTTCCGGTATGCGCG
>JAADHD010000202.1 GCA_013152075.1 Verrucomicrobiota bacterium
ACCCCACCCGTCTCTTGGATCTGACCAAAAGCCTTGTCCACCACCGAACGCATATCCCCCTTGTGTCCCTCGTTAGGGCCATAAACATTAAAATATTTCAAACCCACGATCTGATCCAGAATACCCGCCCGCTGCGCATAGAGATCAAAAAGATGCTTCGAATATCCATACATGTTCAGTGGACGTAAACGATCCAAATCCTCGTCCACATCATCCATACCCTGCGACCCATCACCGTAAGTCGCCGCTGACGAAGCATATACAAAACGCGCCTCCTTCTCCAAAGCCCAATGCGCCAGCTTCTTGGTATATTCAAAATTATTGCGCATCAAATAACCCGCATCCGTCTCCGTAGTCGCCGAGCACGCCCCCAGATGAAAAACCTTTGTCACCCCACCCAGATCATCCCCAAACTCCACCGCATCCAACAAATCTTCAGCATCAATATAATCCGCATACCTCAAAGGCACCAAATTCTTCCACTTCTCATCACAGCCCAGCAAATCACAAACAAGAACATTCTCCACCCCCTGCTCATTCAAAGCCCACACCAAAGCACTGCCAATAAAGCCCGCCCCCCCAGTAACTAAAATCCTATCTTTTTCCATCTCCATTTAATTCCTACTTCTTATTCGCGTTTATTAGCGTCCATTCGCGGTTCTCCCCCCTCCCTAAACTCCCAACCCAAAAAACTTCTCCGCGTTACCATAACAAATCCGCTTCACCATGTCGCCTATCAATTCCACGTCCCGCGGCAAATCTCCACTTTCCATATCCTGCCCCAGACGATTACACAAAATCCGACGAAAATACTCATGCCGCGTAAACGATAGGAAACTTCGCGAATCCGTCAACATGCCGACAAAGTGCGAAAACAAACTGGTATTGGCAAACACCCGCATCTGCTCCTCCATGCCATCCTTGCAATCCATAAACCACCAACTGGTGCCCAGTTGCAAACGACAAGGCGGCTCACCATCAGTAGATTCCCCGCCCTGAAAATTACCCAGCATGGTAGCCAATGCGTAATTATCCACCGGGTTGAGCGGATACACGATCATCTTCGGCAAAGCTCCCCGTTGTTCCAAAGTATCCAGATAATGCCGCAATGCCTGCGCGTGATTCACATCCGCCATCGAGTCACAACCCACATCGCGTCCCAGTTTCTCAAGCCGCATCGTGCTGTTGCTGCGTTCACAACCGATATGCAATTGCTTGGTCCACCCAGCCGCCGCATCCAATTCACCAAAAAACAACATCAGGTAATTGCCAAATTTTTCTGCCTCTGCCTCACCCGCCGATTGCCCCCCACGCGTCGTATCAAAAATTTTCTCCGCTTCAGCACGGGAACATTCCGCATCAAAAATACGATACAAACCATGGTCCGAAATCCGTCCGCCCAGCTGATGAAAAAAGTCATGTCGACTGCGAATAGCCTCTTCAAAGTTCTTCAGATTCGAGCAATCAATCCCGCTCACCTCTGAGAGCTTATCCGCCCATTCATTGAAAGCCACCGCCTCATCCACTCGCAAAGCCGCGTCCGGTCGAAAGGTCGGATACACCTTCATCTCGCAACTTTCATCATCGCGAATTGCTGCGTGATGCTCCAGCGAATCCACCGGATCATCCGTAGTGCAAAGTGCTCGCACCTTCATCATTTTCAACAAACCACGAGTCGAAAATTCAGGCTCGGCCAGCTTCGCATTGCCCACCTCCCAAACCTTGTCCGCGGTCGCCGGCGAAAACAATTCATCAATTCCAAAGTAGCGACTCAGTTCCAGATGCGTCCAATGATACAGAGGATTCCCCATCGCATGTGGCACCGTCGCCGCCCAGGCATCAAACTTCTCTCTCGCCGAAGCATCACCGGTACAAAAACGTTCCGCCGTCCCATTCGCCCGCATCGCCCGCCACTTATAATGATCCCCCGCCAACCAAATCTCCTGCAAATCCGCAAAACGACGATCCCTAGCAATCTCATCCGGCGGCAGATGATTATGAAAATCCAGAATCGGCTCATCCTTCGCAAAATCGTGATACAACTCACGAGCCGCCCCACTCTGTAAAATAAAATCGTCGTGAATCAATTTACTCATTTCCTAATCCAAAATTCCTAATTCCTAATTCCCTCTTCCTCCCATTCGCGTTTATTCGCGTCCATTCGCGGTTCTCCTCTCTCATCCCCCACCTTGCACCCGATCAAACCACAAATAAACCGTATACCCCAAATACACCGCCAACAACACCCCCCCCTCAAATCGCCCCAGCCGTCTCCGCGTCAACATCAATGGCACAACCAGCACCACCATGCCCATCATCACCGCAAGATCAACTGGTTCGATCTCCGTGATCACCATTCGTTTGACCATCGCAGTCGCTCCCAGAACCAGCAATAAATTAAAAATGCAGGACCCAATCGCATTACCGGAAATGATATCCCCCTGACGGCGAATCGTCGCCACAATCGAGGTCGCCAATTCAGGCAAGGAAGTCCCGAAAGCAATCACCGTCAGCGAAATAAAAGCTGAGGGAACGTTCAACCGCTCAGCCATCCCCACCGCTCCATCAACCAGCCACTGCGCCACAAAATACAAACCCACCAACCCGACCAAGATCAATCCCGCCATACCCGCAATGCCCTTGTTTCTCCCACTGCCATGCTCCCCAAACTCGGATTCAAATTCCTCCAGCACTTCCGGATTTTTCTCCGCCCTGGATTCTCGAAAACTATACACGGTATAGATCACCACCCCGAGAACCAGCACTCCACCCTCCCAGACCTCCAGATTACCATCCCACAAAAAAGCAATCACCCCCGCCGTCACAATAAACAAGATCGGCATGTCTCTCACCAGCAACTGCGCCTTGATATCCAATGGTCGGATCAAAGCACTCAATCCAAGAACCAAACCAATGTTGCAAATATTGGATCCCACCAGATTCCCCAAAGCCGCATTCGCATCACCCGCCAGATTAAACTTGAGACATACAAACAACTCCGGACTGCTGGTTCCGAAGGCCACAATCGTCAAACCCACCACCAAAGGAGAAATCCCGATCCGCACCGCCAGTTTCGCGCTACCGCGCACCAGCCATTCCGCGCCCATCACCAAGGCAACCAGTCCCACGACAATTAAAAATATATCCCACCAGAGGCCGCTCATTTCTGTTCTTTGTTTTCGTCTTGAGAATCGTCACTGCTGAGCAAAGATGGAATCAACGAGCCTACCCATGACAAAGTCGTAAATAACCCCTCAATGTATGCAGCCGGAGCCACTCGCATCATTTTCTCCACTCCCACGCGCTCATCGTAGTTCGCAAAAGGCTTGATAGCTCGTAATATTTTTTTTGACCGCTCGCTGGCATCCAATTCGATCGGCATGGTGAAAAGATTGTAGACCAACAACAAGGTCCATGAAATGATCAACAAAAATACCGCCTTGGTCATCAAGGTCATTATCGTCCCAATTACCACCACCGGCAGGGTCAGATACATCGAAGCCTTAACGGCAGTTATCCGCCACTTGAGCGGGTGATACCCCGCCTTTTGCTGAATCGCATGACCGACTTCATGCGCCGCAACTCCCAAAGCCGAATAGGTCGAACCGGCAAAGTGCTGGGGAGCCAGTGACAGGCGCTTGCGGGAAGGATCGTAAAAATCGGCAAACAGTCCCACGCTTTTCACGATTTCAACCCCTTCAATCCCGGCTTCATCTAGAATCCGGCGGGCAAGCTTTTCCCCTGTCAGCCCGGACGGAGAAAGGTTCTTTATTTCCTCATCGTAAATCAGACGGTACTTCGAGCGACCGTAAAGGGTCACCATCAAAGCCAGAGCAAACAACAGGAAAAAAATCAACATGCCTGTGACTATTTTACATCAACCTTCATGGTGAATTCCGGATGTTTCCCGGGCGCGGTCACCGCGTTCCACACCCTGAACTTCAAATCAAAAGTCGTCAGGGTTTTCAAGGTCATCACTTTTATCTCGGTCGTGCTGTGCGGAGCAAATTGCAGTAAATCTGCATTTCCATGCAAAGCAAAGCCGCTCATGTTCTCCATCACGAAATTCGCATCACTGTTATTCTCGATTTCTACAGAAGCAATAAAGCTGTCTTTGACATAACTCACTTTCTTCACTGCAAGCGATGCCTTAATCAACGGATTTAAAAACTCCGACCTGCCTATCAGAGTGTTTTTAAACCACACAACCGTTCTCTGATTCATCAGCGCATCCTTCAAAGCGGCCTCTGTTTTCTCTTTCGAAAATACCAATGTCACCGGTCGATGCCCCCCCTGGGGAACATTATATTGCCAATCAATCAAGCCATGGATATCCGAGGTCCCCATCATCGTGAGATTATTATCCAAGGCGATCTGAATCGCATCGTCGGAATAAATTTCATTGTTCACCACTTCTATTCCGTGCAGCAATCCATCAGCGATGAGCTTTTTGTGCATCTCGGTCAATTTCGCCGTTCCGTCTTTGGACTGTCGGACCCAGTTGGGATGATTCCAAAAAATAAAGGCTCCCTGTTTCCCTGCCTCCTTGTAGGCATCCAAGGGATCATCGGTTACCAGCTTGGTGGAATCCTTCAGAAAGATCGCGTTAGCATGGCCCGGCGGCATATCCCGTGTGATCTCTGATCCACTGATCACCAGCACTCCATTCTTTTTGCCTATTGGACTGGCTATTTGAAAAGCCCTATTGCGATCCGGATGCGGTATATCTTTTTTGTGCGGTTGATACTCAAGATGCTCGGTTAAAGAAATCGCATCCAAGCCATCCCGCACCGCCTCTTCAACCCGGATCGGCGGCCAGACATTGCCGTCAGACAAAGCAGTATGTTGGTGAAAATCTGTCTTCAGGGTCTTGTACCCCGGAATGTCAGGAAATTCGATCTTGCGCGAATTTTCGTGTGAATGCGGTGGGTGCGCTCCTCCCTGAGTAAGCGAAAACACTCCCACGCCAAGGATCATCAATCCCTCACTAAACCATCGATTGGTTGTCATAACTTTTTCTCCTGAATCATCACTCGCTCTTACAAAAAGGGTTTCGCTACCATGTAAATACCCACTGCTATAATCGCCCCCGCACTCAAAAACAATGCGATGTCATAAAATTTAGAAGGTTTTAAATCCTCTCCCAATCGTCGAAAGCGAAAATGAAACGCAGCAAACACCACGATCAGCAAAATAACCGACGTCGCCGCCCCACCAATGAGCACCATAACTCCCGGGGCCTTGAACCACAGAAAAAGCACCAACCAGAAAAACGGGAAAACCCAGGAGAAAATCGCGATTAACTTCGACCGTGTTTTGGTATCGGTAAACTCGACCGATGTGACTTGAGCGTAGGCATCTGAAAACAACCGCGTCCACCCTGCCAGCGCGGATAACAAAGTCGAAAACAACACCACAAAAGCACCGGTCAGGAAAACATTCTTCGCTCCCAGGCCCAAGGTATCCGTGTACATTCTCGACAGCGTCTCGACAATTTTGGTGCTCTCAGGAACCAATCCCTGACCATGTAAAATCGCCGCGCCCAACAGATAAAAAGCCACAGTCACGATCGTGTAAGCGACCATCGCCAGTAGCGCATCCAAATACATGATTTTGATCCACCCCTTGGCGCGCTTCACCCAGGCTTTAGATCCATCCCGTGGACCGGTCTTGGCGGCGTAGCCCTTTTCCAACAACCAGTAATTATACATCATAATCTCATCACCCCCCACTCCTGTAATCCCAAAAGCAGCAAGAGCCGTGATCACTACCGCCGACGGCAATTTGAATTCCAAACCGCTCGACACCGCTTCCCAGGTCAAGGCAAATTCCGTCTTCTGCAACATCACCAGCGAAATCAAAGTCAGCACAGTGAACAAACCTATCATGACAATCGACAATTTTTCGATCAGGCCATAATTGCCCCGGAAAACTACGAGGGCCACAACCACCGCCGCAAGTATGGCCCAAAGCGAAATCGAAACGGCAGGAAAGGCCATATTTAAAATAATAGCCACTCCCCCAACGATTCCACCCACTTGGAAAAATTTAAAAATCATCAGTCCCAACCACACCCAGATCGACCAGTTGGCTCTTCCAAATTTGGGGCCAGGCAGTTTGTTAAACGCCGCCAGAGACGTCTCTCCGGTATTGATCGCGTGTTTCCCAAATTCAAGCTGCACCGCCACCTTGACCAGACAACTCACCAATACCACCCACAGTGTCACAAATCCGGCTTTAGCGCCAAGTTGAGTCGTCATGATCAACTCTCCCGAACCCACAATCGATGCCGACAAAATAAATCCCGGCCCCAGGAATTTCAGCTTCCCGAAAAAATTCTTCGGTGGCTCTTCAACCTTGGCTTCGGTTAAAATATAAGGGTTCTCTATATCCATAACTTGGCAACATGGCCAAGCTAAGCGCCTCTGACAAGCTTCAATGCATGTCAGATCAAGGAAAATTCAATCAATTCGCCCGTCCCCTACAATTTTAATTTGAAGCGCTTGCTTCTCACGACACTTATTCTCATAAGATAAAAGGGCGTTTCCATAAACCTTCCCCGATTTTCACTATTCCTGATCGGATGAATGCTGGAATTCGGATGTGCTTGTATCTGGCCTAATAACGAAATCTACAATCACAGGATAATGATCCGAACCCACATCGGCTCCGATTTCCCTATTGGTAACCAATATTTTTGATGAATGCAGACAATGGTCGAGAGGGATCTGCAATGGAGGAAAGAAGTTCGGCCAGGTAGGTTGGACTCCCCGCCCCTTGGAACTGTCAATAAGCCCCGTTTGTTTTAGCAATTTTTTGAAATGATAACTCCACGGAGTGACGTTGAGATCACCGAGAAGGATCAGCGCTTGGGAAGAATTGATGTAATCAGGAAGCTGTTTAAGTTGTTCATTTCTGCGCCGAGAATAGGATGGGCCAGCGGGAGGAAGAGGATGGGTAGCAACAACTCGAAATAGACCACCTGCTGTGTCCACGGTGGCAAGTATTGAGGGAACCTCTCCTCCAATTCGCACAATCTTACTCTCTACAAGCGGAAACTTACTGAATAAAGCAATTCCAAAATTATCCTCTCTCGGTTGCACGACTGAATGTGGGTAATCAATTTCAAGCCATTTCAAATCATCAACCCACTTTGCGCTGATTTCCTCTAATACTAGAAAATCAGGATCAATTTCCTTGATCGATTGTTTCACCCGTATCGGATCTCCATGACGCGTATTCACATTGAGTAACATTGCCCTCAAGACCGGTTCTGATTCGATCACTTGGTTTTGGTCATTAAAATAAAACGGCAAAATGACGGCAAGATTCAAACAAGCGAATGCGAAAAATATAGCAGCAACTTTTCGCTGGCGAAACATCACAAAAATTATTCCGAGAAGAGCAAGTGAAAAGAAATACTGAACACGAAAATGGGCAAACAAATCCATAAACCAGGAAAATCTGCTCAGAAAACCAAACACCGTCGAAAGACATACGATCACACCTGTTGCCGTAATCATCCCCAAGGGGCTTACACGCAAATTCAAAAAGCCCTGTGATCCGTCTTTCATTTCATGGCTAATCCCGGTTTTATTGTCATATCCCATCAGACATACTGGCTATAATTTCTTACGCAGCTCGGAGATTTTTTTCTCGAGGGCATTGATTTCAT
>JAADHD010000190.1 GCA_013152075.1 Verrucomicrobiota bacterium
AATGGCGGCGGCTTCCAAACCAACGGTATTTTTGGTCGTTTCAAACTACTGGTCAAATCAGATAAAAAACGTGGCCAAGATATTTTTGTGACCAAGTTTCGGCAACCTGCGTCTGTAAAATAAATCCATCACTTCTTCCTTTGCGTTCTTTGCGCCTTTGCGAGACCTCTCTTTTTTCTTATCGCTTTGCCCATGCCTCTGATTCGGAAATCATCCTACGCTCCTACGACTTTTTTCCGGAACGGTCACGCCCACACGATTCTCCCTTCGGCTTTTCGCAGGCCCGCCATTTTACCAACCGAGAGAATCCGCATCGACACTCCGGACGACGACTTTCTCGATCTCGATTACCACACTGACGGCACTTCCAATAAAGTCGCCATTCTTTCCCACGGACTGGAAGGTTGTTCGACCCAATCCTACATTCAGGGAATGGCGAAAGCACTGGCAAATCAAGGCTGGGATACGGTCGCCTGGAATTTCCGTGGTTGCAGCGGCGAAGCCAACCGGCTGCTCCGCTTTTATCACAGCGGCGCCACTGAAGATCTGCAAGCGATCATCGACCATGTCCTGCTTACAGAGCGCTATGAAAAAGTAGCTCTCATTGGATTCAGTCTGGGCGGCAACCTCACCCTGAAATATCTCGGAGACCTCGGCTCCTCTGTTGATCAACGTATCTACAAATCCGTCACCTTTTCCACTCCCTGCGATCTGGAATCCTGCTCCTATCAACTGGCCAAACCCGCAAACCGTTATTACATGTGGCGCTTCATGCGTTGCCTGAGATTAAAAATGCGCAACAAGGCAAAACGCTTTCCAGACAAAATTGACATCACTGGACTCAATAATATGCACACTTTCGCCGAGTTTGATGAACACTACACGGCCCCGCTTCATGGATTCGGTGGTGCGATGGATTACTGGACTCGTAGCAGTTGCCTCCCCGTTCTGACAGAGATTCGCATTCCCGCCTTACTCGTCAACGCCCGCAACGATCCCTTTCTCGGGGCAAAATGTTATCCCGAGAAAGAAGCCGTAGATCATCCCTATTTCCACTTTGAAGCTCCAGATAGCGGCGGACACGTGGGGTTTATGGGTACATGGCCCAATGGCGAATACTGGTCGGAAACCCGGACTATTGAGTTTTTAAAAAGTTAGTCACCATACTCGGGCAAGCAGGCGCTTGCCCCTCCATGAAAATCCATCGCTACGCTATTGTTGCCTTGATCTATCTGGCGTATTTTTATAGCCTCCTGCATGCTCCATGCACCTAAAACGGCTGATTAGAAAGTAATCTGTCCTACACCTGCAACCCAATCGCCCTAACCCTAACAAAGCTCTAGCCTCTTTCCATGTCTCAAACCGACCACCAGTATCGAGCTTTTATCAGCTATTCGCATCGTGATGCAAAATGGGCTAAATGGTTGCACCGGTCTTTGGAACGATACGTGGTTCCCTCTGACGCCGCATCCTCCGATGAGGCATCAGACACAGAAAAAACCCTACAAACACGCAAACTGACACCAATATTCCGCGACCGGGAGGACATCCCTGCTTCCGGTTCATTGGCTCTGACGATTTACGAAGCTCTGGAATCATCTGAAAACTTAATCGTCCTTTGCTCACCAAGCTCTGCGGACTCACAATATGTGAATGCAGAGATTGACATTTTTCGTGGCCTGCATCCTGACAATGATCAAAAGATCTACGCACTGATTGTTGAGGGAGATCCACCCAATTGTTTCCCCCCTGCCCTGACCGCAGAAGGAGCCGAACCCATTGCGGCGGATGCACGGGAAACCGGTGACGGCAAAGTGGATGCAAAACTGAAATTGATCGCCGGAATGTTAGGCGTCGGATTTGACCGTCTAAAGCAACGGGAAGCAAAGCGCCAGCGCAGCCGACTGCTGGCGATGGTTGCCGTAGTTTCCGCCGTAGCCGTGATGACATCGTTTTTAGCCTTATGGGCATTGAATGCCGAAGGCGAAGCAAGCGAACAAAGGGAACTTGCGGAGCAACAAAAGGAGCGCGCCGAGCAGCAACACGAACTGGCTGATGAGCAACGCCTGTTAGCGGAACAATCCGCTGCGGAATCAAAGGCCGTATTGCATTTTTTTGAAAGCAGGATACTGGCGGCGGCAAGACCTAAAGCACAAGCCGGCGGCTTGGGAATCGACGCCACCATCCGAGCAGCCGTTGATGAAGCGGTGCCCGACATCAAAGAAATGTTTACCGATAAACCCCTCGTTGCAGCGTCCATCCGGCACACGCTAGGCGAGACTTATCGGCATCTGGGCCAAAGAAAAGCCGCGATTGAACAAAACGAGAAAACGTTTGAATTGCGCGCCAAGTTTCTGGGCAGGGAACATCAGGACACCTTGCGCTCGATGAGAGCACTAGCGGTTTCCTACTGGGAAGACGGACGTTATAAAGAGGCTTTAAAATTAAGCGAAGAAGCCTTGCAGCTATCGCGGCAAGCTCTTGGTACAGAAGACATCATTACTCTTGGGGCAATGAATGAACTCGCCACATCCTACCAAGCAGCAGCCCGTCACGAGGAAGCGCTCGCCTTGTTCGAAGAGGCCTTGGCACTGCAAAAGAAGGTATTGGGAGACAAACACCCGGGCACAATTCCCACAATGAATAATCTAGCTATTTTATACGGAATAATGGGTCGCCATGAGGAGGAACTTTCTTTGTATGGAAAAGTCATGAGCCTGTTAAAACAGCTACACGATTCCGAACATCCGGATACACTCATCTCAATGAACAACCTGGCCACTTCATTACGGGCTGCGGGTCGCAATGAAGAAGCGCTGACCTTATTCGAAGAAACTCTAGACCTGCAAAAAAAAGTGCTGGGGAACGAACACCCCAACACTCTCAAATCCATGAGTAATGTGGCTCTCTCCTACAGTGATGCGGGAAGGAATGCCGAGGCTTTGGCTTTGAGAAAAACCACCCTGACCCTGCGCATGAAATCAGCTCCCGATCACCCGGATACACTCAGCTCGATCAGTGAGCTGGTGAGTTCCTATGTAGCAGCAGGCCGTCACGAAGATGCTTTAAACTTAACAAAAGAAACGCGGGGGGCCAAACATCCGGACACGCTTCAATTAGCGGGCAATCTTGCACTTGTTTATAAAAAGGCAGGGCGCCTAAAAGAAGCTGTGGCCTTGCAAATAAATACTCTGAAACTGCAGAGAGAACTGCTGGGAAAAGAACACCCCGATACACTCACCTCCATGAGTAATCTAGCGAATTCATATGCTGCTATTGGGCATCACAAGGAAGCTCTAATCCTACGCGAAGAAACTTTAAAATTACAAAAATCGGCGCTTGGTATCGAGCATCCGGATACACTCCGTTCCATGAGCAACTTGGCCGTTTCCTATCGTCAAGCCGACCGTCATGATGATGCGCTGACCTTGTGTGAACGCGTCTTGGAATTGCAGATAAAAGTTTTGGGCTCCGAACACCTGGAGACACTGCGATCGATGAATAATCTAGCCGCTTGTTATTTGCAATCAGCACGCCTAGATAACGCTGAAAAAATGTACAGGGAACTGATTGCCTTACGGAAAAGGCTAACGCCTGACGACTCAAATCTCTTTTACGCACAGCTCTCACTCGGTCAACTACTCTTGCACCAACGGCAATACCCTGAAGCCGAACCCTTGTTATTATCTGGTTACGAGGGATTGCTACTCAGCCTACCTGCACAGACAAAAAAGCCGCTTGAAAATCCCATCCGACTTTTAATCCAGCTCTATGAAAACTGGGGTAAAACCACAAAGTCCGCCAAGTGGCGGACAAAGCTGAAGGCTATCGGAAAACCTGAATAACAAGCTTCCCAGTCTTCCATGCAGGACGAAGTGTTATTTAGAAATTGAACTGCGAGCCAATTCCAAAATAAAAGCCCGCTTCATCTGAAGCAATATCTCCATCCCGGATCATCGCCGCGGAAATGTTGATCGCACCAAGCCTCCACTGAGCTCCGTAAGAGTATGGAAGAGGCGCATCTGTATTCTGGTTTTCCGTGCTGATTTCTCCAACCAGATAAACTCGAAGCGGAAGTTGAATTTCCGCACCCGCATATCCGCGCAAATCGGAATTGTCGCCGCCGTCTGCCCAGGAGTTACGAACGCCGTAGTGCAGGCCAAGCGACTTTACCACTCCGTCCTCAGCAAGCGAGATACGATTGTAAGCCGCAGCGTAGATGTTCGTATTCACAAGAGCCGAATCTCCGTAACGACCGTAGTATCCTACGGAAATCTGAGGAATAAAACCTTCGTTCTTAATCAAACGAGCACGAACCTGGGGGCCCGCTGCCGCAAAATCGTCAGCACCGCTTCTGTTAAGATACGATGTCAGGACGGCAACTTCCAGCCAATCCGTTATCCCATAGGCAATCAGTAAACCATTACCAATGACATTGCTGTCCACATTCGGACTGAACAAACAATACTGCACGGTAGCCGCCCCGGCCGGCATCGTTCCTGAAGTCGGATTGATAAAAAGTCCCGTCGGCCCCTGAAGGGTAATCAAGCCCCTGCCACCTTCGTAGGGAGCTTCCGGCGCCACCACCCCTTTGGGATCTAGATCGCCGGCAAATGAAATGGAAGACCAGCTGAGAATGCCGACCAGAGATAGATTAAATAAGGTTTTCATAGTGCTTAACTGAATTGGAGTTAGGCATTTATTACGAATCGACCGACTTAGTCAAATACTTTTCTGCTGAAAGTAGGATTGAGGCCGTTAGCAAACAACCTGCCTCCTTCATTTATAGATCCACCCATACTTTCTACAAGTCTTCATCGCGAGGGAATCCCCCCCTTTGGCAGCGCGGATGATCAGACCCTCACCTTTGACAGGATCGTGCTCAATCCCACTGTCACGGCGAATCGACGATTCCAGCTTGTCGTCAAAATACAGCGATCCCAACATCAACTGGGAAGCAGGGTCATTTCGCTCCGCTCCCGCCTGCAGCACTTCACCTACCTTTTCCCACTCTCCCCCTTTGGCCAGCAACAGCGAATAGCCACGAAAATAAGACAGCTCATCTGCCTCATATTTTACCCGAAAGAGCTTCAGCGCCTCTTCGTAAAATTGCTTAGCCTTCGCCGGATCAGCATCAATCCCGATGCCTTTTTCATAACAAATAGCCAGTTGATAGGAAAATTTAGGCAAATCCTTGCGCTCAGTTTCTGTTGCAGTTGCGAGTATGGCGAAGCCTTTAGCGCGCGCTTTGTCTATCGTGATTTTTATCCCCCGCCCGTTGATGTTCATCCAGGCCGCCGAGTATTTTGCCGAAAGCAAACCTTCAGCGGCAGCTTTTTCAAACCATTCCAGGGCAAGCGCATCGTCCTGCTCAATCGAGTCCAGCTCCCTGCTGGAATAGATTTGACCCAAACGGTAGAGGGCTTGGATCACTCCCTGCTCAGCAGAACGCTGCCAATCCTCCAGAGGAATCCGGTGAAGAAGTTCTTCGGTACTGATGACATCATTACCTGCGAAAAAATCCGTGAACTCTTTTTCCAGTTCATTGCGAAAGAAACTTCCCTCATCATTCGGATACCGATCCAGTAGGCTAAGACAAAACCGGATTCGCGCCGGCCCCTCTCCCTTCGGTTCCCTTTTCAGAAGATCGCGGTAATAAGGATAGGCCGCCGAGGGGTCACGAGAGTAAATCGAATCGGCCAGTAACAGCAAATTGCCCGGACTGCCTTCACGTGCCGCCACCATGGCAAGTGCGGCCTCCCACTCATTGCCAATAACACCGGGTGTATCCGGAGAGTCGGCACTGAGGCTCTCCACGATTTGGCCCAACAGCTCGACCAATGGTGCAGGCAACGATTGCGGGTCCGGTTCAGTTTTGAAATAATCCGCAAGCACAAGGGCCGTTCCCTCCCGATCTCCTTTTTCCCAAAGCTCCACAGCGACGGTCGCTGATTGCTCCCGATCAATCGACACAAGCGCTTCGGAAATGTCTTCGATGTCTGTCTCTCGTGCAAGGGCAATCAACGTTTCCCAGCGAGTGGCGGCCTCGGCCACCTCTCCCAATTTACCGGTTCCTACATCGACAAGCACCTGCTGAAGAAAGGTTTTGAACTCCATGGTGAACTTTTCCGGGTCGGGATCGTTCTCCATTACTCTATTGAAATTGGTGAGTGCGCTTTTGTGGTCCCCTGCCCTCCATGCCATCACAGTCGCCGAAAAATAATTGGGTGCAGGCGGTGCTTCTATTGCCTTCGGTCGAAAGAAAACTGCAGAAATGATACCTAGCGAAATAAGAACTACTGTGACTGCCAACACAATGACTAGCGGGCGACGGTAGTTCCTAGTTCGAACAGGCTTCCAAGATGATTGACTTGCCCCTTCCTCGGTGCTTGCCGTTTTTTTAGCTTCCACCGCTGCTGCAGCGGCATGATGTTCGCGCTCCTTCCGTTCACTCTTTTCCAGTTGTTTCTGCTTCTTCTCGAATCTTGCTTTTGCCTCTTGTTCCCGTCGCTCCTTTTTTCTCTGCTTTCGCTCGGCGGCTTCTTCCCGAATTAGTTCCTGCTCTGCCTCTTTTTTCGCCGCCGCCTTTTGCCTCGCCACCTCTCTCGCTTCTGATTCAAGCCGCACATTTTCCTGACGCGTTCGTTCTATTTCAGCAGCCAACGCTTCACTTTCACACCGCCGCGCGACCTCCTCAGCTTTTTTCTCCTGTTGCTGCTTTAGCGCTGCCTCCCTTTGTCGCTGTTCCTTTTCCGCTCGTTCACGATCAAGATTTTTCTCAGTGAGCCGGGCTTTCTCCCTCTGCTCCTGCTCCTGACGCCCCTCTTCATCGGCCTCTTTTTGCTTTTGTTCCTGCTCGGCCAGCCTCTTTGTTTTAGCCGCCTGCTCCGCCCTAGCCACCGCTTCCGAAAAAAGACGCTCTTTTTCCTCGCGTGTCTTATTCCGCCCAGACATCTCCTTTTTTGCTGACTGACTAGCCTCTGCGGATATCACCTCGAGACAAGTGAGAATTTCCCGGTGAAGATCGGCAGCGCTTGCGTGTCGATGCGCCCGATCCTTCTCCAACATTTTTCCCACTAGCGACCGCGCAACTTCCGGCTGATCCGCCAATTGCTCCATAGGCAAAGCTGTCCTCATGTGACCCGATATCACCTCATCCACTCTACCCTTAAAAGGCAACTCTCCCGCCAACGCATACCACAAAGTGACTCCCAGAGAGTAGATGTCTGATCGTGTATCAAGAGGCTTATACTGCAATTGCTCCGGACTTGAAAAAGCTGGAGCTTCGACATATCCGATCATCGATTTCCAAGTCGCACTCGCCTCATCCGGAAGCAGATTCTTTACCAAACCAAAGTCAATTAGCTTCACTTTCAGCTCCCCCTCATCACTCCTCCTCATCGAGATTCGGCCGGGCTTGATATCCCGGTGAAGGACATTCCCCTCCTCGAGGGCGATCAATGCTACAGCCACCTGCTCAACGATCATAAGCGCCTCCACCGTTCCCACGGAGCCGCTTCTCCGAATCCGAGACGCCAAAGTTTCGCCGGAGACATATTCCACAGTGTAAAAATAAGTCTCCTGAGCTTCGCCAAGAAACAAAACCTCGCCAATATTAGGGTGACGCAACGAGGTTGCCGCCCTCGCTTCTCGCAAAAAACGCTCGCTG
>JAADHD010000286.1 GCA_013152075.1 Verrucomicrobiota bacterium
CAAGCTGACCAGGATTCAGGGACTGACCCCCAAGCTGACTGACCCCCAAGCTGACCCCCAAGTGACCTAATTTGAATTTTCAAATTTCCCCAACGGGCGAATCAATTTGCCTGGTAGCGGTCTGACCTGGGTGAAAACATTGGGCGCTAGAGGGGCGGCGGTTTCATATCCCCTTGCGAACATTTCCATTTTGGCGTCGAGATTGTCGATGTAGTGCAGGGCAATGGCTTCAGGGGTTTTGGGCACGACGGGCGAGCCGAAGGCCATTTCGCCGTGATGCGCTCCAATCAAGTGTAACAAATGTAGTCTAACTTGTTCGTTTGTAGGCTCGAGGGTTAACCAGGTATTACTGCTTTCACCATCCAGTAAATCTCGCCACAGTTTGTTGACCAGTTCCATGCCCATGGGGATGTGACCGATCAGCTCTCCTGTTTCGCTGTAAGGCATGGTGAAGCCTTTGTCTGCATAGCTGTTTTCCCAGAGTTTTCCGCAATCATGAAACAATACTCCCGCTACTAGAAGATCGGAGTTCAGGGCTGGGTAGGCTTCACAGATTTTCAGGGCGGAGCGCATCATTTGGGCAACGTGTTCGACGAGGCCACCGCGTCGAGCGTGATGATAATCTCTCGCCGCGCCGGTTCGGCGGAAACGTTCGCCAAACCGGCTCAGAAAACTGTGGCACAATGCGGCAAGCCTTGGATCGCCTATGCTAGCCACAGAACTTTCGATGAAAGCATAGTCCTTGTTCTGTCGTTCACGCAGGTCGGCTGATCCGCTTAAGACTTCGTCGGTTTCCTCTGGGCTCAATTGGCGCAGTTGCCAGTTTTTTGCTTCGATGCTTTTAAATTCCTCGTTGTAGAACCATTCGGCGGTGATTTCAAAAAAGTCGTTGTTTTTCAATTGACTGGAGAGCTCGAAAGCCGGTGTGTCGTTCCAGGCGCGAAGAGTGACTGAGCCCTCAGCATCGACGAATTTCAGTTCGTAGTAGGGATTTCCACTGCGCGCTGTTTTGGGAATAGCGCTTTCGAGCTGAGCCCACAATAGCCAGTTTTCTGCCACTGGGCCTACCCGACTGCTTAGTTCTTTGATTGAATCTATTTTTTCCACGGATGACATTCCTTCTAGTTATCAGTTGAGCTTGATAAATTCCAACCCGAATAGTGTTTTTTATCATGTCTGACCATTTTCAGCTATTCAGTGAGTTCGAACCGAAGGGGGATCAGGCCCAGGCGATTGCCAAGCTGAACAAATCTCTGACCGCCGGAAACAAACACCAGACTTTGCTTGGGGTGACGGGATCAGGGAAAACGTTCACCATGGCGAATATTATTGCGGAGCAAAATAGGCCGACGCTGGTGATGTCCCACAACAAGACTCTGGCGGCGCAGTTGTATTCCGAGTTCAAAAACTTCTTCCCGAAAAACGCGGTGGAGTATTTTGTGTCGTATTTTGATTATTATCAGCCCGAAGCTTATTTGCCGCGCACGGACACCTATATCGAGAAAGACTCATCTATTAATGATGAGATCGAGCGTCACCGTCTCGCGGCGATGTCATCGCTACTGACGCGGAAAGATGTCATTGTCGTGGCATCGGTGTCCTGCATTTATGGCTTGGGATCTCCCGACGATTATAAGGACATGATGGTTTCTCTCACAGTAGGAGATGAGATTGATCGGGATGATATGCTTTCGAAGCTCGTAGCGATTCAGTACGAGCGGAATGACATCAGTTTTACCCGGGGGAAATTTCGTGTGCGTGGGGATGTGGTCGAAGTGTATCCGGCGTATCTCGATGACGAGGCGATTCGCATCGAGTTTTTTGGAGACGAAATCGAACGCATTTCTTCATTCAATCCTCTGACGGGTCATGCAACGACGCAGGTGGAGGATTATACTTTTTATCCGGCGAAACAGTTCGTGACACCTGCTAACAAACTGGCCAAGGCGATCAAGGCGATCCGAGTCGAGGCGAGGGAACGAGTTGAATGGTTTGAGAGCAAGGACAGATTGATCGAAGCTCAACGGATAAAAATGCGCACCGATTTTGATATCGAAATGATGGTTGAGATGGGATTCTGCACTGGGATTGAAAATTACTCGCGCCATTTGACTGGGCGCCCCGAGGGTTCACGGCCTGGAACCTTGATCGATTTTTTCCCCGATAATTTCCTTACCTTCATCGACGAGTCCCATGCTTCGGCGCCGCAGATCGGGGGCATGTATGCGGGGGACCGCTCGCGCAAATCGGTATTGGTTGATTATGGTTTTCGCCTACCGAGCGCAATGGACAACCGGCCGCTGAAATTTGATGAATTTATGCCGCTGACCAATCAGCTCTTGTATGTGTCGGCTACGCCGTCGCGATTTGAAATCGAAAATTCCCGAGTCGGCGGACCGGAATTTATTCCCTACAAAAATAGCAAACAGCGGCAAGCGGAGGGACCGGTGAAGAGGCGTTTGCCCAGAATATCGAGTACCGATCAGCCGGCGGAAAAATTTGATGTGAGCACCAAGGGGAAGGATCTGATCGTCGAACAGATTATTCGTCCAACCGGACTGCTGGATCCGAAAATCACCCTGCGACCACTTGGGGAGCAAATTGATGAGACAATCGAGCTGTGTCGTCAGCGAACCGAAATCGGTGAACGGGTGTTGATCACGACTTTAACCAAGCGTACGGCTGAGGATTTGACGGATTATCTGCGCCGCGTGGATTTGCGGGTGCGTTACATTCACGCTGATATTGGTGCGATCGAACGAGTGGAAATTTTACGTGCGCTGAGAGCTGGCGAGTTCGATATCCTGATCGGGATAAATTTGCTGAGGGAGGGACTGGACCTGCCCGAAGTATCACTGGTCTGCATTCTTGATGCGGACAAGGAAGGTTACTTGCGGTCGGAAACTTCACTGGTTCAAACTGCGGGCCGTGCGTCACGGCATGTGAATGGTGAGGTGGTGCTTTTTGCTGACAATATTACCAAGTCGATACAGGCTTTGATCAATTTGACTGAGTATCGTCGTAGCAAGCAGATTGAGCATAATGAAAAACATGGCATCACTCCACAGTCGGTGAAGAGGGCGGTGCAGAAGTCGTTGCACGTTTACACCGAGGGGCAAAAAATCAGCGCATCCGTGGTGCAGGAAACGAATGAAGATTTTGATGTGATGGAAGTCATCCGCGAGCTGGAGGGGGAAATGCAGGAGGCATCGCAGAAACTTGAATTTGAGCGTGCTGCTTTGCTGAGAGATCAGGTGAAGGAGTTGAAAACTCAGGCAGGGATTGAAGATGTGGCCGATCCGGGGAAGAAGAAGGTCAGTTATCGAAAAAAAAGGAAGTGACGCTGGTTAATTGGTCAAAATGTCTTCTGTTCCCGTCATATAGTCACGAAAATCTAACATGCGGCTTTTGTCGAACGGCACGCAGTCCCGAAAATACGGGATGAGATCAAGGGGGATCCAGCGGATCTCTTGGCAGGATATCGTAGCGCCCTTTGCGAATACTGATGCCGAACATTTCAGGCAGGCTGTAAAACATGCCGTTTATTCCACGTTTCATGCGCAATCGGCCGCTTTCCAATGGAGAGGTGATAAGCCCTGTTCCGACATTCGCTAAGCCAAAAAGCAAGTTGGAGGCTCCCTGCACTGGCCGCCAGGCCGGGATACCGTCTGAGAAAAATAAGAAAGCATCGTCATGGATGGAGCCTGGATAGACCGTCGATGTCAAGCGATTGGATTCACGTAAGGCAATCCAGGGGTTTGCGCTTTGAGTGATGAGTGCAGCGCTGCGCTGCAATCGATACGAAGGGAGGGTTCGAGTCTTCTTTACTTTCCATCGCCCTTGAACTTTGCGGGTGAACCTGGCGGGAATGAAAGTCAGCCCTTGTTGAGGATCAATCACTGCGCCCAGGGATGCGCGGATTTCCTGTTCGTTGCGAAAGGTGGATTGGATAGCGTCTGCCAGCTCGGTGGTGCAGTTGTGTTTGAACAAAGAGTATCCATAACTCTGGCGGAAATTTGCTAGAAAGTTTTCGTAAGAGTGAAAAGATTGTTGCTGAGCCTGCACAAGTTTGTCTGGCGGGAAGTTTTCAAGCTTGAGCGGTGTGGTATCGCCATCACGTTCGGGACGTAGAAAAACGGTGCTACAGCTAAGCAGCGCGCGCCCATCGCGGATCGCATCTCGGGGTTCGATATAGCGTGCCGCCGCATTCTCCATTCGCTGGTAAGTATATTCAGTCAGCTCTTGTCCCGCATTCATGAATCGCTGGCGTTCTTCATTCCAAATTTCACCCGCTTGCTCAGACAGGGCTGTCAGCAGTTTGCGATGGCGTTGCGTTTCCTTGGCACTGAAGAGGGTGATAGCTTTATCTTTTGACGGGAAAACATTGAGCAGTAGCAGGCGGTTTTGCTTGAGTGACTGGCGAAGGGCCCCATATCGGGCCGTGGCCAGTAACAGAGCTTCACCTCGATCTGGTCTGGAGGAGTTTAATAATCTGGACACGCTGTTCTCGATCTGCTGTGCGAGGTTTTTCAGTTGTGAGCGATCATGTTTGGACAAAGGAGCGTCATCAGGAGCGATGAGAAGAGCGGATGACACGGCGCGGCCTTGTTTCAGTATGATGAGGGCTTCGCGTAAGCTAAGTTGTTCCAATCGTTGCTCGGCGGTGATTTCTGAAACTTCGGGATAGGCGTCAATCTTGATTTTATTCTGACCACAACGGCTTGCTGTCAGGGCGTTTACTTGCAGGGTGGCGTTGACCTTTTTTAATCCATTCTCGATGAAATCATGACCCAGTATTTTTTCGGCGGAGGTGCGAAGGTGTTGGGTGATCGCATCATTCAGACGGGATGCATCGAAACAACCGACAATGGGAATGGGGACAGCTGGTCGCTGACTTCCCAGTTGGTCAAACCACAGCTTTTCGATTTTTAGAGCTTCCCATCTGGCGACGTGTTTTTTCTGAATCACAAAAAGGCGGATGAATCGTGAGTGCATACGTTGTGCATCTTCATCACTTAGATCCAAACGAACTAGAGTCAGGCTGCGATTATCCAGTTTGCGATAGCGGTGTTCAAAAAAAGTCCACGGATCACGCTGCAGGAACAGCATTTTATCACGGG
This sequence comes from Verrucomicrobiota bacterium, assembly GCA_013152075.1. Taxonomy (GTDB): domain Bacteria; phylum Verrucomicrobiota; class Verrucomicrobiia; order Verrucomicrobiales; family DEV007; genus JAADHD01. The sequence goes on from JAADHD010000286.1 coordinate 5,121, forward strand.
CCACCTGATACTGGTACACCTGGCCACCAATGCGAATGGCTGAATGGCCTCCGCTGGACTTACTGGTATTGGCGGCGACGCCAATGAGCTCAACAAAAAATTTATCACCCGGATCCGCAAAAGCGGGGATCCCGATCAGGGTGATGATGAGAGCCAGAGCTGCCGGGAGTTTCATCACTCTGTCCCGGCTAAGAATCAGCTCAGAGAGATTAAGAACTCTGGAAACCCTGTGTGATCAAACTAGCGGTTTCAATATTGCCACCACTCAGTCGGGAAATCCACGTTTTGGCTTGTTTTTCATTGAGGCCGCCAAGACGAAGCCCTTCGCCCATGGCAAGATAAGATCCCTTTTCAGCTTCCCAGTCGCTGATTCCGTGCTGGTTGGCCGCCCGACTAATGCTGCGCAGAATTTCGTCAGTGGAAGCCTGGGCAACGATTGCGGCCGCAGTGGATTCGCGTACATCGAAGTAGTAGGCATCGTGATGATGATGGCTATTGGCAGCGCTGCTGGCGGATGAACCTGAAATTGACGACACCGATCCCAGGCTCATAGAGGACGTGGCCGGTACCACGCAGCCAATCATCAAGGTTGCACCCGCTGTGATAGCCGTTATTCCCAATATGTTTGTGATTCGCTTGATCATGGATTTAGAGGGCTGTGTGTTGGGATTCATGGGTGCTTTGGATGATAAATCGAAGAAATATAGCTGATAGAGCTTCGACAATAATCCGGCCTTGTAGGTACGCGCAAGCAAAGATTGCGACTTGATAGGGAAATAGTCTTTTTCATAGATTTGAAAACCTGACTTGAAAAATAGGTCGTCATGGTGTGTGATTTCGCATCTTGATCGCTGAATATTATCTACACAACCTCGACCCTGTTCTGATCCAATTTACGGAGAAGCTGGCGATTCGCTGGTATGGTCTCGCTTATGTGCTGAGCTTCATGCTGGCATTCCTGCTTTTGCGGCAGTTGGTTCGCAAAGGCTATTCCGAGTTGAAGGAGGATCAGGTGGCTGACTTCATCACCTTTAGCGCGCTGTTTGGGGTGATGTTGGGTGGCAGAATGGGGTATATGCTTTTCTATGATTTTGATCGCTTCATCCATGCTCCCTGGATCTTTTTCTATGTTCTGAACGGAGGCATGGCCAGTCATGGAGGTATTCTTGGCTTAGTGATTTTCACCTGGTTCTACGCTCGTCGACACAAACTATCCTGGATGGGAGTGGGGGATAATCTGGTGGTGGTGGCACCAATCGGCTTGTTTCTTGTTCGCTTGGCAAATTTCATCAATGGCGAATTGTATGGTCGGGTGACTACGGTTTCCTGGGCAATGAAATTTCCCGGAGAAATTTACGACATGACGTCAATGCGCATCCAGGAATTGTTGGATAAAACCGGCATGCCAAACCCTGCAGCTATCTTGGTGGCTAATCGCGAGGGCGATGCGGCAGTGCAGGCTGTGCTGCGTGAGTTTCTGGAGCCCCGGCATCCGTCACAATTCTACGAAGCCGGGCTTGAGGGACTGGTCTTGTTTACGATTCTGTTGCTTGTCCGGCTACGCTGGAAAAAACTGTATCACGGCGTGCTTACAGGCTTGTTTTTCATTTTCTATGCGGTTTTCCGCATTTTGGCGGAAAACTTCAGAGAACCTGATGCGGCTCTGATATTAGGCCTTCCCCGGGGGCAATTTTATTCATTGTTCATGATTCTTATCGGAACGGCTTTTATTGTCGCGGCGCTGAAGAAAAAACGCCTCAATCAACCTGTAGCAGGCCAGTAGGCGGAAAATAGCAGCCTGGGAGCTCAACCGGGCCTCAAGCAAGACTTGGGAAAAATGTAAAGCAGGGTGAATATTCCTGTATTCCTCGCGTCATACTCTATGAAGCACGCCTTTAAATGGGGTGGCTAAGGTCAATACCGGTAATTTTATTATGAAAACAACACACTTTTTCACATTGTTACTCTTCGCTATATTTGGCTTTGCGCTAATGGCCCCTCAACTTTCTGAAGCCGGTGAACATCGTAAAAAGCTCTCCAATTGCACTACCTGCAAAATGCCGGTGTATTCTTATTATCGCTTCAAAACTTACGAAAATCATCAGGCCGTTTATAGCTGGGAAATTAGCGGTCACAGTAAATGCGGACTTAAATCCACGGTGCCGGATTCAACAGTGGCAAAACATGAGGGGGCGAAATCCGTAGAGGCGAATAAAATGGCATCTGCGACATCGGAGGTGAAACCTGCGAAGAAGGCGAAGTCCACACAAGGCGCAAAAAAACAGGCGGCCAAGTCAAAATCCGAAGATGGGGAAGGAGCTTACGCCAGTGCTGAGAGGCCGATTGCCTACGGTGGAGGAAGTGGTTACGGGCAACAGGGGGGCTATGGAGTTCCCGTCTATGGCGGCGGACATCATCGAGGTAATTATGTGAATGACCGTCGCGGTGGACACGGCTATGGGTTTGGTTATGGGACAGGCACGGTTAAGCGCACGGTGACGGTGACGCGTTCTAGGCCATTCACTAC
>JAADHD010000362.1 GCA_013152075.1 Verrucomicrobiota bacterium
TCGTATCCCGGCCCAGGTCGACGTCGGCTTCGGCGACTCCATCACACCGAAGGCTAGACGGGTAAAATGGCCCATGCCGCTCGATTTTGCGAGCGTTCCACTCCAAGTCTATTGCGCCGAAACTTCGATTGCTGAAAAACTCCACGCGGCGGTGATCCTCGATAGCGCCAACAGCAGGATGAAGGATTTTTTCGACATTTACTGGCTCAGTAATCATCAAAAATTCGAATCCACCCGCCTCCACGGCGCGATCCAAGCCACATTCAAACGGCGAGACACTCAGGTGCCGGTGGAAACCCCACTCGCCTACACAAACACCTTTGCGTCATCACCCGACAAGCAAATCCAGTGGAGGGCCTTCTTGAAAAAGAGCCGACTGGAGCCACTTGAGTTCACACAGACCATTGAGCGTATTTCCCAATTCCTCTCGCCACTTCTCACTGGCGCGGCGCGAGATAAAACGTGGACCCCTGAAACCGGCTGGAAACCCAAAGAATCATCATCGTGAGCACCGGTGCCACAGAAAAAGCCTTAGTCCCACTGAGCAGGCGATGTATCATCCAACGTAGAGCGACGACATTGCTAACTTGATGGCGTCGCGATCACATCGCGAAGCAGCAAGACGTCGATGTACCCTTGCAGCAGTGTTGGTGGAGCAGGGAAAGTCCTTGAGCTTCGGGGAAGCCTCCCTGTTGAACATAGAGAGCGAATAAATGGTCGATCCGGGCGGCTTGCTTTCTGGTTAGGTTTGGGGGGTGGTCGGGAACGTTCTTCGGTAAGGTGTAGCCTGCCGAAGTCTTGGCGAAGGTGCTGCATGGGGTGCTTGTCATTGACGATGGCTGCGGCGATTGCGCACTTTCAGTGCTGAATATGTTGAAACCCTGAAACCCTGAAACCCAAGGCGTTGCCTTGGGCTATCTCATGTCGCCCCTTCGGGACTTCGGAAACCTTGCACCACCCCAAGCGAATGTATCGCCGCAGTTGAGGGCTATCTCATGCCGCCCCTTCGGGACTTCGGAAACTTTGCACCACCCCAAGCGAATGTATCGCCGCAGTTGAGGGCTATCTCATGTCGCCCCTTCGGGACTTCGGAAACCAGTGAGAGTGAATGTAACTTTTCCGTAACTATTGCCTGTTTTTTTAAGCAGCGCTAGACAGGCTGTTGCACTGCGTTTGGCTCAGGTAGTTAAAAGGTAGCCAGTGCGGCAGATTTGAAAATTTTTTAGAGAACTCTCGCAAAGGCCGCTAAGAATCGCCAAGGATTTTAAGGCATATTCAAATGAGGCATTCATAGTTTGAGCGATTCCATTTTTCATCAGAAATTCACCGAATTTTAAAACTACTCATTTTGCCAATTTTATATTCTTTTCCCGTATTTCTTATCTTTGCGATTCTTGGCGACCTTTGCGAGAAAAGTTCTTCAGGCATATGCTACCGCTTGGCACTTGAATAGTTACACCTTTCCTGTGATCAAAGGGGGATTCTCTTGAGATGCTTGAGCTTGCCGCAGTGAGTGGGGCATGTAGATTGCCGCCATGAAGCGGATTAGATTTGCGCATTTTTTTATGATGGCAATGACCTTGAGCGGGTTTTGCCAATGGGATTCGATTCTGCGGGCTGCTGATAAAGACTCCCGTCCCAACATCCTGCTGATCATGGTCGATGACATGGGATACTCGGACATTGGCTGTTATGGGGGAGAGGTCGATACGCCTAATCTGGATCGACTGGCGGCGGGAGGATTACGCTTCACTCAATTTTATAACACCGGTCGTTGTTGGCCGACACGGGCGGCTCTGATGACCGGGCGATATCCGCATGATGTGGGACACGCGATGATGTTCGGCCGTGATGCGCCGCGAGCTTATCATGGCTTGAGCAAAGAGCGAGCGCTGATGATTCCTGAAGTATTGAAACCCTTGGGGTACCGAAATTATCACGTTGGAAAGTGGCATTTGCAAAGTCGGGACAAGGAGGCGGCAGGTGCTGCATCATGGCCACTTGGGCGTGGTTTTGACCGTTCGTATTGTGTGAAGCGTCAGGATAACTTTTTCAATCCGAAGCTGATGCTGGACGAGCATTTTTCGATCAAGCGACCGGGGGATGATGACCCTGATTATTACATCACCACAGCGTTTACCAAACGTACGATTCACTATTTGGACGAACACAAGACTTATCACAGCGACGAGCCTTTTTTCATCTACCTGGCTCATACTGCGCCGCACTTTCCGCTGCACGCTCCGGCGCAGGATGTGGCGAGATTTCGCGAACGCTATCGAGTGGGGTGGGATGTTATTCGTCAGCAGCGATTGGAGCGGATGGAGAAGATGGGAATATTGAAGGCGAAGTTATCGGCACGTGATGCGGATGCGGTGGCATGGGATTCCTTGTCAGCCGAAGAACAGGATGAATGGTCGGGGCGCATGGCGGTTCATGCGGCGATGATTTACCGAGTTGATGTGGGGATTGGAAAAATTGTGCAGAAGTTAAAGTCGATAGGAGAGCTGGACAATACCTTGATCCTGTTTCTTTCTGATAACGGGGCGAGTGCGGAGTATATTGTTCGAGGCGACGGCAATGATGCGAAAGCCGCTCTCGGTAGCGGGGGGACTTATCGAACTCTGGAAGTGGCATGGGCGAATGCCTCCAATACCCCTTTCCGGTACCACAAAATATGGGCGCATGAGGGCGGGATTTCCACTCCCTTGATTGCTTTCTGGCCGACAGGAATAAAAAACAAAGGCGAGCTGACAAATGAATTGGGACATGTGGTCGACGTGTTGCCGACGGTGGTGGAGTTGGCTGGCGGAAAACCAGATCAGGAGGTTGCTGGACGCAGTTTGGTAGCGGTTTTGCGCGGAGAGGGGAAGATGGGTCCCGAGCGGTCGATATACTGGGAACACCAGGGCAATCGAGCGATTCGCCAGGGTGATTGGAAATTGGTGGCCGTGAACGGGGGAAAATGGGAGATGTATAATCTGGCTGAAGACCGCAGTGAGACTAATGATTTGATCGACGTTGAAACCGCGCGAGCCGAAGGTATGAAAATCAGCTGGAAAAAATGGGCAGATAAGCAGGGGGTGTTGCCTTGGGATGATTTGAAAAAGTGGCGGCCAAATTATTCGAAGGATTACCGGATGAAGTGAAGGGGATGGATCGCGGGAAATTGCAAATGGATAACGAATAGATAGCTTGGCTTAGTGGACAGGGAATAACCCGATATTTAAGATGGATTTGTTGTTGTTTAAAAAAGTGGTTTCTCAGTTTTTGCACCCGGTTCCGGTGGTGTTGACGATACTGTTAATGAGTTGGCTATTGCTGGTTTGGTCAAGATGGCGGAATCGGAGTTTGCTGCCGTCTGGAGCAGATGTGATGGATGATTACAGTGTGCCCAAAAAGAAAAGGCGGCCCGGCTGTCTGGGGATGGCACTATTTTTTACAGGCATTATGTTGCTCTACTGGTGCAGTACTGGATTGCTGGTGAATCAGCTGTTTTATACCTTGGAACGACAATACCCGCCGCTTCAATTTGAGGATGCCAAGGTGCGTGAATTGGAACCGGAATTCATCGTCATTTTATCGGGAGGGCATGTTTATTATCCCGAGCGCCCTATTACGTCACGGATTGCCGGGGCATCGATGGCTCGTTTGGTTGAAGGGCTCCGGATACATAAACTATTTCCTAATTCCAAGGTGGTAATCACAGGAGGAGTGATGAAGGAAGGATGGCCGTCCGTAGCGGCCGAGATGGGGGAGGTGGCTAAAATTCTGGGTTTGGAAGGAGATGTGATATTGGAAGAAAATGCCAGAAATACCAGAGAGAATGCGAAATTGTTGAAAACTGTTTTGCAGGACAAGCCATTCATTTTGGTGACATCGGGTTATCATATGCCGCGAGCGATGGGATTGTTCCATGGGCAAGGCTTGAACCCGATCGCTTCATCCGCAGATATCATGAGGTGGCCAAGAACGAATTACAAACACGATCAGCTACTTCCCAGGGGAGGAAATTTGGCTAATATGAACACGGCACTTCACGAATACATAGGTTACCTGTGGGCAATGATGCGTGGGCAGATTGGTAGGGTTTCGGAGCTTGAGAGTTTGCCTGTGGAAAAAGAACCGGAACCACAGCTTGAGGAAATCATACCGATACCGAAAGAGGATAAAGCGGAAGATAAGCCGGACACAGAATCAACTGACGAGAAGAAGAACTTTGTAGAGAGATGAGCGATTGGTAGCAATAAAAGCGTGACTTTTTCGGTCTTATTCCGAGAGTATCTGGAATATGAGGATTCGGAATTGTTTTTTATATATTCGAAAAGTTGCTGTGTTGTTTCTGGTTTTCGGTTTGCTATCGGCAAGCGGGCTCCGGGCGGAGTTGAAATTGCACTCGTTGTTCACAGATCATGTGGTGTTGCAACAGGGGATGGCGGTGCCGGTGTGGGGGCAGGCAAATCCGGAAGAGAATGTTGAGGTCGACTTTGCCGGGCAAAAGGTGAAAACCAAAGCGGCAGCAGATGGGCGTTGGATGGTGTTGTTACAAGCTCTGCCGATGAACGCTGAGCCTGCAGAGTTGAAGGTGACGGCGGGCAAAGAGAGCGTGGTCATCAAAGATGTGCTGGTCGGGGAAGTGTGGCTTTGCTCGGGTCAGTCGAATATGGGGATGTCGGTATCGCGGTCATTCGAGGCAGAGAAGACGGAGGAAGCAGCGGGTAAGGGAACTTATGGGATGGTTCGACTATTCCGCGTACCGGTTCGCGGTGAAAACGAAAGGCAATCAGAGGTGGATGCGCTATGGGCGGTTTGTGACGCCGAGAGTGTGATGAGTTTTTCAGCCGCCGGCTTTTATTTTGGACGGGCCTTGAACCGCGATATGAAAGTTCCGGTGGGTTTGATCCAGAGTGCGATGGGAGGAACCAATGTCTATTCGTGGCTCAATAACGAAACCTATCGAGAGAATCCGGTGGCCAAAGAGAGTCGGGAGTATTTCGACCTGGCGGTGAAAAATTATCCCAAGGCCAAGGGCTTGCACGAGAAGAGCATGGCTGAGTGGCGTGAAAAACTAAAAACAGCCAATCAGGCAGGCACAAAAGTGGCGGGAAAGGCACCGCGGGAGCCGATGGGGCCGACGCATGTCAAACGACCGACCGGACTTTACAATGCAATGGTTGCGCCATTGCAGCCTTACGCGATCAAGGGGGCGATCTGGTATCAGGGAGAAGCGAATTCGCGTCCACCCTTTGCCTCCAATTACGAGGAGCTGATGCTGGCGATGGTTGAAGGTTGGCGGCAGGATTGGGTAACTCAACTGCCTGGCAAGGAGGTGAAAAAAGATTTCCCGTTTTATCTAGTGCAATTGCCAAATTTTGCCGGAGGGCATGCTCAGGGCTGGCCGGTGATCCGTGAGCAGATGTTGAAATTCTGGCAGGAGGGAAAGAATACGGGGATGGCGGTTGCCATCGATGTCGGCGAGGCCAAGGATATTCATCCGCGAAATAAAATTCCAGTAGGGGAGCGCCTGGCTCGTTTTGCTCGTGGCAATGTTTACGGTGAGGATCTGGTTTATTCGGGGCCGATCTATGAATCGATGGTCGTGGAGGATTCATCTATCGTGGTGAAATTCGCCCATGCCGGAGGAGGGCTGAAAAGCGCGGATGGCCAGGCGTTGCGTCATTTTTCAGTGGCGGGTGCGGACGGGAAGTTTGTAGAGGCTGAGGCTAAGATCACTGCAAAGGATACTCTAGTGATCACAAGTGAAAAGGTGAAGGAGCCGCGTGCGGTGCGTTATGCCTGGGCGAGTAATCCTGAGAAAATAAATTTTTACAATGCTGAGGAGCTTCCGGCATCGCCATTTAGAACGGATAATTGGGATGCGATGGTTGATGAATGATAAATGATAGATGTTAACATGGGATTGACTCGGAGAGAACGTGGTCAGACAGTTACTAGATTGATGAGCGATAATTTTAGTGTGAGGAAAAGAGTGGAGTTTGCCGATACGGATGTAGCGGGGATTATGCATTTCGCTAATTTTTTCCGTTTCATGGAGGTGTGTGAGCATGCTTTCATGCGTTCGTTGGGTTTTTCGGTGCATCCATCGGGAGTTGAATCTGGAAAGATTGATTTGGATGCCGAAGTGGGTTGGCCGAGAGTTCATGCGTCCTGTGAGTATAAAAAACCGTTAAGATTCGAGCAGGAGGTGGAAATTGAATTGCGGGTTGAGAAGGTGAATGCGAGGACGGTTGATTACGGATTTTCTTTTTGGAAAAACCCAGACGATGAGGAAAGCCGAACTTTGGTCGCAACAGGAAAATTTATCGTAGTGTGTGTTAACTGGGATGAGGAGAGTAAGGAAATGAAAGCTGTGGAAATCCCGTCCGGGATGCGTGAGAAATTAGAAAAGGTCTGTGCAGAATGAGTGAAACAGTTGTCGAATTAAAAGGGGTGTCCAAATGGTATCCGGGTGCGGAAGATCGCAAGGTTCTGGAAGGGATCGATCTCGAAGTTTGTGCCGGACAACGCTTCGCGGTGGTGGGGCCTTCCGGTTGCGGCAAGAGCACGTTGCTGAATTTGCTGGGAACGTTGGACTTGCCCAGTGAAGGGGAGGTGATTTTTGGAGGCCAGAATTTGCAAGGCGCCAGCGAGAAGGATATGGCGGCTTTGAGGAGTGAGGAAATTGGGTTTATTTTTCAGCTTCATCATTTGTTACCTCAGTGCTCCGCTTTGGAAAACGTGTTGGTGCCGACTTTGGCCCTGGCCAATCGTCCGGATGAAAGCGAGGTGATGGAGCGCGCTGAACGATTATTAAAACGCATGGGACTTGGGGATCAGATGGAGAGCCGTCCGTCGCAGTTGTCGGGTGGAGAACGACAACGGGTCGCGGTGGTGCGCGCCTTGATCAATCAGCCACGCTTGATTCTGGCCGATGAACCTACAGGGGCGCTGGATGAAGACAATGCGACAAAGTTGATGGATCTGTTAATCGAGCTCAATGAAGAGGAGTCGGTGGCTTTGGTATTGGTGACCCACGATCTTGAAATGGCGGGTCGACTGGGGGATGTGAAGGAGTTGCGGGAAGGGAAACTGGGAGAATAGAACGGAACCATGAGTATCTGGAAACTGGTTGTTCGTAGTTTGTTTCATTACGGGCGTTTGAATTTGGCCCTGCTGGTGGGAGTTGCTCTGACGGCAGCGATCTTGAGCGGCTCCTTGGTGGTGGGGGATTCGGTAAAGGAAAGTCTTAGGCGTAACGCAAAGGCGCGCATCGAGGGCATTGGATTTGCCGTGATTGGCGGAGATCGTTTTTTTGGTGAGGGTTTGGCTGATCGTCTGGAGCAGCGCGGTGATGTTAACAATGTCGTGGCACCGGTGATTCAGGTTGTGGGAACGGTGGCGACTCCTGATGGCAATGTTCGCGCCAATGGAGTTCAGGTGATGGGAGTGGAGGATCGCTTCTGGTCTTTGAGTGGTGGTGGGAATCCCATTCCTGAAACGGTGCGCGAAGAGCAATGGTTGGCGGTGAATGAGGCGCTGGCCGGGCGATTGGG
>JAADHD010000022.1 GCA_013152075.1 Verrucomicrobiota bacterium
CGCTTTCAAAACCAGTATTCACTCATCATGAACCCCGACTCCTCCACCCCCCCCTCCTCGCGTCGATCCTTTCTGAAGGCAAGCGCCACAGCTGCCGCGGTCGGCGTTGGCGCTCAAGCCCTGACTTCAGCCGCAAGCTCCTCAGCCAAACGCCAATCAGATCTGATCAAAACAGAAAACACCCTACCCGGCTCATCTGACTGGCAATTGACCCGCGTTCGACCCAACGCAGGTGGAACTTTTCGCACCACTTTGATCGAAGGTTACTGCTCTAAGCAATCCGTCGCCGCGGGAGATTCCATCGACATCATGGTGAGCAGCGAGCCTGCCACTGATTTCACTATCGAGATTTTTCGAACCGGCTACTACGACGGTGCCGGTGCGCGCCTGATGAAAAAACTCGGTCCTTTCAAAGGCAAGACCCAACCAACACCCAAAAGCGAACGCGGTGATCGCCATTTACACGAATGCCAATGGGAGGCGGATGTCACTCTAGAAATTCCCGGCGACTGGCCCAGCGGCGTCTACCTCGGACGCCTTACCACGACCACTGACAAGAGCGGCTTTGGTTACTGGCAGAGCTACGTCGTTTTCATCGTCAAGGATGATCGCCCGGCAGACATCGTGCTGCAATGTTCCGACAACACCTGGCAAGCTTACAACAAGTGGCCATCCAATTATTCCGTCTACACTCACCCTAAAGGAAATCAAGGCCCGTGGGCTGACGTCAGCTTTGACCGCCCTTACGCCAAGTATGCCCAGATCTACGAAAACCCTCAATCGATCGGATCCGGTGAGTGGTTGTGTTTTGAATACCCCTTTGCCTACTGGCTAGAAAAAGAAGGTTACGACGTGACCTATTGCTCCAACTCAGACACGATCGATCCCGACTACATGCGCCCCGAACGATTCAAGGCCTTCCTCAGTGTAGGCCATGACGAATATTGGGATATCCGCGCTTACGAAAACGCGATCAAACTTCGCGACAGCGGAACCAGCCTGCTGTTCTTCTCCGGCAACTCGGTTTGCTGGGTCACTCCAATGACGCCAAGCGAACACGGCAATCGCCCCAATCGCATCATGTTTCGTGGCGGGCCTTACGGCGGCGATTACACCTACGCCACCGCCCGGGAAAAATTGCGCGGCCCCTTCCCTCACCGCGGACCTGACGAAGGTTACCTGATGGGAGTCCGCAATGTCTCACCTGTCAACGGCGGCGGTGACTGGGTTTGTCAAAAACCCGAGCACTGGATTTTTGAGGGTACCGGAATGAAAAAAGGCGACAGCATTCCCGGCCTGATCGGATGGGAATACCATGGTGATCATCCCAAGGACATAGACGGGATCGAAGTCGTCGCTGCCGGCACCGCTCTGCAGGGCGGAGTGAATCCCCAACAATGGGAAGCAACCATCTATCCTGGACCGAAAGACAACTTTGTGTTCAATGCCTCGACCATCTTCTGGTGCCAGGATCTCGCGTCGCCTCCTGGGCACATGTTACCTTGGTCCCACTGGTCACGTCCGCACGGACCTGACAAAAGAGTGCAACGAATCACCAAGAATATCTTTGATAGAGCAATTTCTTAATCAATGTAGAGCAGGTTGGCAACCTGCTCTTCTCCGAATAGAACAGCTTGCAAAGCTGTTCCACATTCACCCCCCCTCCACCGGCAACGCCAGCTCTGCGACCACCCCTTTACCATCCTCTCGATTGCGCAGAGTTGCTTTACCCTGATGCAATTGCGCTGCCTCTCTGACAAAACACAAACCCAATCCTGAACTTTTTTTACCCGTGTCCGGATGCTGCAAGGAATAAAAACGCTCGAACACACGCTCCACAGCGTAGTCTGGAATTTCCGGCCCATCATTCTCGATCATCAGGACGATTTCGCTGCCATCCTCTGATTTCCGTTGTTCCATGCTCACTCGGATGGTCGACCCGCTTGAAGAAAAATCGATCGCGTTTTGCAACAGGTTGGCAATTGCGGTTTTTAGCAAAAATTCCTCCCCGCATATCTTCAATCTTTGGCTGGCTTCTTCCGGAAACTCCCGTTGAATCAGAAGCCCTTTTGCCTGTAATGAAGGTTCAAGATTATTACAGGCACGCACTACCAGATCGCCCAGTGACACACTGCTCGGATTATCGAGTGCCTTCTGGCTTTCGATCGCCGACAAGGCCAGTAATTGATCGATAATCTTCTGCAGGCGATCCGTCTCGATACGAATATTGCTCAAAAACTGCTGGCGTTTATCCGCCGGCACCGCATCCCCTTCCTGCAAAAGTTCGGACGCTCCACGGATCGCCGCCACCGGACTTTTCATCTCATGGGTCAGCGTCTGAACATAACTTTCAACATACTTGCGATCCTCCAGTGACTCTCTCATTTCTTCAAGCGCATTCCCCAGAGTGCGCATTTCTGGAGTTGCTAGTTTCGGACGCGATACCCTTTCCCCACGACGCACCGCACGAGCGTAGTCGGTTAATTTACGAATCGGACGCGACATCCACAATGATACCAGCAATGCGGCAAAACCCGTTCCAAGCAGGGCTATCGTTCCCTTTTTTAAAATTTCCTTACGCGTTTCATCACGAAAAGCAAACACGCTGTCCTGCGGTTTCATCAAGGTTAGGCTGCCAACGATATCCCCGTCACGCCGCAAAGGCACCGCAAGATAAAGAATCGATGAATCCTCATTCTCTTCCATCACCCGACTGGACCGTGCGCCATACTTTCCGCTCAAGGCAAGACTCACATCACGCCAGCTTAAATAATTTTCTCCCACATGCGATACTTTCCGTGAATCGAAAACAACGACTCCTTTTTTATCAGTGATATACACATCCATCTCAACCTCCCGCTTCACCACTTGATAAATTTTGGCCTCAAACTCACGCTCATGAGCATCTTGAAACATCTGCCCCAGCGAACGAAATTCGAACTCACCCTCTACCAGTGATTGCTCGGCGAGTGCCCCGAGCAAATTCACCGTATCCACCATCGTTTCCTCCACCGCCTCCATGTATTGCCGCTCCACCCTCTCCATCAACTTGTCGAGCAACAGATAAAAAGCCGCCGCCACAATGAGCAAAAAACCAATCAAACTGCGAGTTGCGGTGCTCATGAATAAGAAGGTAGGAGTGAGGCGTTTGAAGGGGGGAAATAAAACTCATAAGTTGCCGTCGCCTTCATATCCATTCTATCTCCTTAATTCTACCTCCTAACTCCTTCTTTCACCAATTTTCCTTCAGCGCATAACCCGTTCCTCGATGCGTTTCGATCGCATCAATCTCCTCGCGAACCTCTCTCATCTTTCCGCGCAGACTCTTGATATGTGCGTCCACCGTTCTCTCCATCGCTGCATCCGGTTCATTCCAGGCGATGTCCATCAATTGAGAACGGGAATACACCCTTCCAGGATGGCGACATAAAATACGCAATAAGCGGAACTCAGTTGAAGACAGGGATAAAACATCTCCAAAATAAGTCACCTGAACGCGTTCATCATCTACTTGAAATGGGATGCCGTGGCGACCATTACTCTCTGTCTGGGACACCTCAGCAGACTTATCCACAACCGGTTGATATCGCCTCAACACCGCCCGAACCCGCGCGCTGAGTTCTCTCGGACTGAAGGGTTTTACCATGTAATCATCGGCACCAATCTCCAGTCCAACAATTCGATCCACCTCTTCCGCACGAGCGGTTAGAAAAATGATCGGCACATCCGAACTCTGCCGAATCCGCGGACAAAGTTCAAAGCCCGAAGTGTCCGGCAATCCCACATCCATGACAATCAAATCCGCCCCGTTCTTCTTGAATTCTGCTTCCCCCTCGCCCCCCGTCGGGCATCCGCAAACATCAAACCCATCGCTCTCCAGTGAGTAGAGAATGTTATCGAGAATAGAAGGTTCATCCTCTATGACAATGATGCGTTTTTTCATGGAATCCGTGCAGGAGGATAACACGGTTCCAGCAAATCTTACACAATCGAATCGAAATTTTGTCATTTATAAACCAAGTTCGCAGCATGGACATGAAAGCCCATGCTGCGTTTGTCCCCCGGATGCCACATCACCCGCAACTAAATCGTAAGTTTGGGAGGCTGGGGCCCCTGAGGTTCCTTGACCACCTTCGGCGCCCGTTTGAAAACCTCATTCCAATCCACCTTGGCCGTGTAAGCCATCAGGATGGCCAGGGTGACGATAGCTCCGATAGTGATCGTGATACCTGTCAGTCCGTCGAAGAAAAAGCTGGCACTGAACAAGACCATGTAAGCAAACTGAGCAAGCAAGGATATTCTCGCAAATCGGGATCCGGCCACGCGAGCAAGATAAGTATTTACCAGCAGAAGGGACACGATAGCAGATATACCAAAAGCCACGTAAGCGGGAATAAGATCGACCAGATAGGAAAACAACAACTGAAAAGCAAAACAGCCTGCCGCGAGAAAGAAGTAGTTCATCGGATGAAGATCTACATTTTTTACAGCACCAAGAATGACGATCACTGAGAAGAAAAAGAGCAATGACACCGGCGCAAAAAAGGTCATGCGAGCAGCGACAGGTCCCGGATTGGTAACCGCAGGCATCGCCATCCCCACTGCCGAGGCTCCGATCACATCACTGTAATCCCAATTCAACAACCAGCCCTGTTCCTTTTTTGTTCTAGATGTTGTCGTTGATTCAGTCCCCACAGGGAAATCGATATCTGTAAAATCAGTGGTCATTTCCATCTTGAAATTACGAACCCGTGAATGATTTTTCCCAAAAGAATAGATCCATTCATTTAAACCCGCTGCTTTATAGGTCAGCTTAACTGGCATCTCTTCCCCTGGCTTCAAAATCACCGCATCAGTGATTCCTCCATCTTTCGGAGCTTTATTGGTTTGTTTCTCGCCCAACACAAAACTGAAGCTTTTGTATTTTGCTTCCTTAGCAGGGAATTTAAACGAGATGTAAATTGTCTGCGTAATCGGCGTGGTATTTTTGACAACATAGTCAGCCGAGAAATCCACTTCATAGGTCCGGAATAACAGTAAACCCTTATTCTTGGGCTTGGATACCAAATGCACTTTAACATCACTCGACTCCGGTTGAATCTGTCGTCGTGCATTCACCGCAGTCCCTGATATGTAGAATATTTCCGGATGCATTTGACGCATTGGGCCGCCCCAGTTGCCCGACACGGCACCACTGAGATCAATTCCCGTTCTCGCAGTTCGAATACTTAAAGCACTGCCCAGCACTGCCCAGGCGATTGCTGTTCCAGCTACAATAAAAAGGATGGCGAATAAACGTGAAGCTTTCATAGTTATATTTAGTTATTTGGTTATTTATTTGGTTAGTTTGTGATATTTACTCTCTTATTTCTGTTCTCAATCATCTATTCCACGGCGCTGATAATGGACCTCCACCGCAGGTCGCTCTCCCCGGCACAACTCCTTGTGCAGCCGAATGATGTGACCATTTTTTACATTTTGTGTTTTCGATTTTGCCGAGGAACGATTAATTACTTCCTGAACATTCCCCTCCACCTGTGCGTTATAAATTTCCGGAATGTTCAAATCCCAATCAAGACGATGGATGAATAAATCGGTCTGCGGCAACTCCACCGCCACCTGACCGGACACCGAATCAAACGGCTTAGATTGCAGCGCATATGAAAAACTTACCACTGTTTCCTTGCCCTCCTTTTCCCCTGCCGATGGCTCTTTGAGATGAAACTCCAGTTCATTTTCACTCCGACGCACCGGTTTCACCGCTTTCCCATTCACTTCACAAGTGAGCATCTGATCCAGTGATGGAATATTCACCGTCCAGTCCAGAGCCCCATCCAGCTGCACGTGATACTCCGCCTTAACCAGCATCGCGCCATCATTCACCAAGCGAGTTTCGAATTTTGCGTGACTGACCGTCGCCTGCAAAGTCTCAAGCAAAGGCAACCAGTTCGCCTGGAGCTCAAGTGAGCTCTGGGTTTCAGCCGTGACAAATTCGACTTTCTGCAAATGCTCACGCAACCACTTCGGCAAGCGTCTCGAAGCAACCGCAGCATTGAGCCCTTCACCTTTCCACTCAAGACCTTCCACAGCTTCGATCGCAATCAGATGTTTTGCCGTCGCCCCCTCCCCTGCAACTTCAGGGGGAACTATGACCCATTTATCAGACAGCGGCGATTGAGCTATTTGATAGGAAAGTTGAAAACGCCGATCCAATTGGTCCCGCGTTTTCCAGGCGATGAGTAATTTCCGCTGTCCATCCTGACTGCGCGCCAAACGCCACGAGGCGATGTCATCACCATCAACAGATACTGAGGCTACATTTTGAGGCAAGACAAGTTCCATCGACAAACCCGAGCCTGCATCACTTTGCGCAAAAACCCGCGTCTCGTAATTCAAGCGGCCTTCGGCATAACGCACAAACACTTGCGATTGGATCTCCCAGATACTTTCAAGCACAGGCGTATCTGCCATAGCAGCGGCTTCCATGAACAAATTTATCTCTCCCCCATCACCTGCCAGTAAATACTCCGCAAAGTCCCCGCTGTTGGTCGAATTTGCAGTCGAAGTTGATTCCACTCCTTGCAAGCGAAGCACCTGACCGTCCGGCAATCCGCTCACACGAAGTCGGTTCACAGTAGCCGCAGCCGGTTGCAGCTTCATTCCCTGATGGTTCGACCATGAGTCCGANAACCCGCTGCTCTGAGGGTCAGCTTCACCTGATATTCCCCCTCACCTTTGACCAGCAGAGCATATCCGCAGTCTTTACGAATCACGCTTCCTTTCCCGGACTCTACTTCTTCCAAACTCACCTCCCCACCAATTAATGGAACGATTTGCCAGCCATCACTGAACACTCGAACCCGATAATCTGCGGTCAAAATCGATTTTCCTTTAGCGACTTGCAATTCATACACCGCTGACTGCACTACCGATTCGATAATCACCGACGCTTTCTCCGGCTCCTTGCGTTGCTCCTGTAACTCCTGCCACAAGCGTTTCATATCCGCATAGGGAAGAGTCACTTTCCCGACAACTTCAGAAGCATTTTTCTCGAAAACCAGCGCCTCGTCGGTTTTTTCCGCAAAGGGGTCGGCAGGTGGAGCATCGGTAATATTTTCCTGATCCGCCGCACGGAGACCCGTCGCAGAAATGAGAAACACAAGGCTCGCAGAACACAAAATACAGGGAATGGTTGTTTTCATGCCCACACCCTGGCAAGTCATTGTGAAATAATGATGAAGATCGTGTGAAAACTCCGGGAAAAACAGATGAAGAATCATTTCGGTGCCGCTCAATTTTCCGTGCACTTTTCAGGAGAAATTCCGTAACAAAGTAGTATATTAACGCATCGACTTTTTCTTCCGTATTGTGTAGAATTGCCCACGATTAATTACCCATAACAAACGAATCACCATCCCCCCAGTGTTGAAATCAGCGATCTTTAAATGACTCAGGAACTGGAACAGTTTGGCCGCTATCTGATATGTCAGGGATCTGATGGCGCGCCGGTCACCTTTAAAGGGGTGCCAAACGAAATGCTCTGTCTCGCCTATGACCCCGAGACTCTGGGACTGGTCGAACTGCATATACTTCCGGAGAGCGAAGATTACGCTCCCGAAGCACAGCGATCTTTTACCGAACGGGCTTGGATGGCTTCAGGCCTGCACAGCCCCTGTTGTTGCAAAATTTTAGATGTCGGCAATTCGGGAGGCTTGCATTATTATACGACCGAAGTCGGTGACGGCGAAGCCATCACCAGCTTCGTCAAACGCAACGGCCCGCTCGACACAGCATTGACCCTGGCTCTCACGATTCAGCTCACCGATGCCATTTTCCAAATGCAGTCAAAAGCCCGCTTACTTCAAGGCTTAAACTTGGGGCGCTTGCAGGTCGTGGCCACCAAGGACTCGTATCTCGCCCTGCAAATGGCCGATTGCAGTCTCGCCTCCGCGGAAAAACAAGAAACATTCAGAATCAAACCCCGTAAAATGATATCTGACATTGCTCAGATCTTTTACTACCTGCTTACAGCCAGCCCCTATCACCCCAAAGGTGGGGACGATCAACTCTCTGATCTGGACAACGTGCCAACCAACGTGAAGTTCATTCTGAAACATACTTTGGATCCCGCTTCGGAAAATGGGCCAAGCTCACTGGCTGATTTCCGCAAGGAACTACGTGACGCTTACAGCGCAGTGTCATCGAAAATATCCACTAGCACTCGCTTTCAACCGCCACCGGTTCCCAAGCGTCTACTGCCAGCCTTTCGCCTGCAGCAGAAACTGTTTTCTAAACTGAATGTTAAAAAGGAATTCGAAAACCAATATGAAATCACTGAAGGCAGTGAAGACGAATTTCGCATTTACACGGAAACCGCTGAATTTCTGCAAGGTGACAGCCCGGTGGAAACAAGCATACAAGTATTGCCACGATCCCATATTTGGCCGGATATGGACTGCAAACGGCTTGAAGAAAACCTGGCAAAGATTGACCCTGAACGCCACCCTTACCTGTTGCCGGTAAGGGAAATCCGGGAGACGGACCAGGCCATTCTGATTGTAGAAGAGCCTACCGTGGGCTTCTCTCTGCCAGACATCCTGACTCTGCGAGACTACAAACTGGAACCCATCGAGTCGATCATTCTCCTTAACTACATCAGGCACGCAATCAACCAGGCCCGTGAAAATCGAATCCCACTACTGGGATTGTCTATTTACAGTGTGCAAATCCACTTTCTCAACGCCACCCAGTTCCGCACCCGCGAGCTGCAAAAAAGACGCATCGATCACTGGCCGGAATTCATGCTTAAACTGCGTTGCTATCCTACGACGGAAGGTCTGATAGCCTCCCCTCCTGCCGGCAGGATCGAAAGCGGTTTGAATCGGGATAAACCTCCTAGTGCAGATGGCATGATCTTCAAAAATTTCATCGCCATCACCGAGCAATTAGTCTTGGGCACTCATTTTGAACATGGATCAATACCCGATGAGTCTTTATTCCTGGCGCTCAACTCATTACGTAAATTTTTACAGGAAAAGTATAACTCAGTGAATGACTGCGTTGTCACTTTTGACCTGCATCAATTTCTGGAGGAACTCGCAGAGTTACTGGAATCTCTACAACTGTCGGACGCGGTAAAAATCGATCCTATCGTGGACGGAGGAGCAGGAGTTTCCCTGCCAACTAAAACGCCCCACGCCGCTGATAACACAGTTCGTGAATCACACGGGCCTGCCCTGATCGGCTCCAATTCCCTGCCAGAGGAAGCCGCTATGATCGATGACGAAGAGTTCCACGAACCGCTTCGTTAATAATGAACATCTGATACCAGTCGCTCAAGTGAAGTGATTCAAATATCAAGGCCGCCCCCATACTAAGGGCTCTCCTTGTTCAGTTAATAGTCGGCACCCCCATGCTCACCTCATGCTCACCCCATGGAGATACCACTCCAGCAATGTTTTGCCGTAAAACATCCACACAAAAGCGCCGACAGCGAGGTATGGACCAAAGGGCAAGGGCTGAGACCATGAATCTCTCATGACGATTTTCTGAAACAAGCCCAACACCGCCCCGAAAACCGATGCGACAAAAACGGTCAATAACACCGCCTGCCACCCCAGAAATGCCCCGATCATCGCGATGAATTTCACGTCACCAAAACCCATCGCCTCTCTCGGAATCACAACCTTCACACACATGCCCTCCACCTCTTCCACATCTTCCAACGAGATCACCTTGTCCCCAACAACAAATCGATCATGCCACACCACCACCTGCTCTACGTCATGACTTTCACCATTAATACAAAACTCCGTCACATCGACGATCATCCGGTCCGTTGAACGATAAAACACATCCGTCCAGGGTTGAATCTCACCGTCAATATCAATCATTGGTTCGTCCGCCCCTTCTTCCTGGCCAACACTCCACTTCACCGGTTCATCAAACTCATGTCGGGTTTTTCCAAACGCAGCTTTACCGAGTTGCACCACCGCCCACAACAATCCGTAGCCAGCACAAGCCCCAATCGCAGACAGCCATATAGCCTGCAAGCGAGATCCATCGCCCATCAACTCAGGAACGATCAAAACCGAAAGCCAACCCGCCACCAGACCACCAAGAGTGATTGAATCGGGAATGATAAAGTGATCAATATCGATGAAAACAGCCGCAATCAATAAACCCGCCAACACCCAGTATGCTATCGCCATCCCTACGCCTGTTCCAAAACCGGCACCATAGACTGGCACAAATTTTTTCCAGATCGCAAAAAATAGAATCGCCGTCATCAATTCTATTCCAAAATAACGCGCGGATATTGGTTTCCTACATGACGAGCACCGCCCCCGTAACATTAACCAACTGATGATCGGAAAGTTTTGATACCATGGAATATCATACTTACAGGATGGACAAAACGAACGCTTGGGCTCATTGACACTCAAGCCAATCGGCAAGCGATAGATCACCACATTCAAAAAAGATCCCACGCAAGAGCCTACAAACAAAGCCACCCCTGGCAATATAATCTGAAAAAATGTATCTAATGGCAACATTGTGATATTTGAAATAAAGTCCCGTTCCGGTGAGCACTACTTGCGAGATCAGTGATCATCGCCCAAACTTGCCGAAAGTCTATAGATCCACTTCACTCATGTCCACGGCATTTGTCCAGTTAACTCACACTGCTCGAACAGTGACCCTGCTCTTCATAGTTTGTGCATTGTTTGCCTATAGCTCTGCTCCCTTGTGCTCAAAAGACTTTTTTACCCCTTCCCCCGCCAAGCAGATCTTGAAAAAAGCGGCGCGATTAAATCTTGTATCAGTCAAGAGCGAGTCTCCGGGTATCGTGATTGATCTGAAATACGCCTCTGCTGATAACATCACCGGGCGCGCACTCTACCCGCCGGATATGCCCTGCCTGCTTCACCGGATAACGATGGCACGACTTAAACGGGCGCAAAAAATCTTACGCAAACAAGGCCTGCGCTTGAAAATATGGGATGCCTACCGGCCACCTGATAGCCAATGGCTGCTTTGGATGGCTTCAAAATCTTCCAAATACGTTGTCCCTCCCACCAAAGGCCCCTCCCTTCATTCTTACGGAGTTGCCGTCGATGTCACCCTGGTTGACAAAAAAGGTTACGATTTACTCATGCCCAGTGCGCACGATGAATTTTCTGAGGTCGCTTCATCCGAATATACGGGTGACAATTCCTTGATCCGATATAATTTGGACATCCTGCAAAACGCGATGAAAAAAGCAGGTTTCAGTACCATCAAAGACGAGTGGTGGCATTTCACCAACATGGAACCTCAATCAGCCCAGGTGATCTACGCCAAACAACTCGGCATCCTGTTGCCATTATCTCAAAATACTGCAGAATCGACCGACTCATCCGAACCATGAGAAAGCGCGCCGCTGACATTATTCAACGACTCAGAGACAATGGTCACGAAGCCTGGTTCGCGGGCGGTTGCGTACGCGACCATCTTCTTGGTAAGGAGCCTAAAGATTTCGACATTGCCACCAGCGCCCGCCCGGATGATATCCTACGCCTGTATCCTGACGGCAACACCATCGGCGCTCATTTTGGCGTAATTCTGGTAAGGTCTCAGGGTTGGGATTTTGAAATCGCCACTTTCCGCTCGGACATTGGTTGCTCTGATGGACGACATCCTGACTGCATCGCGTTTACAGATGCCAAGGAAGATGCCCAGCGTCGTGACTTCACCATCAACGGTATGTTCTTCGACCCCTTCGATGAAAAAATCATCGACTATGTCAGCGGACAAGAAGATTTGAAAAAAGGGATCATTCGCGCAATCGGCAAGCCGGAACAGCGCTTTCGAGAAGATTATTTACGTATGATGCGAGCCATCCGCTTCTCGACGTTGCTCGATTTTGAAATTGAACCTGACACCTGGCATGCCATCCAGCAGCAAGCCGCCAAAATCACCAACATCAGTCCAGAACGGATTCGGGAAGAACTCGACCGAATTTGGTTATCACCTCAACGAGTGAAAGGTTTTGACCTACTCGTCGACAGCGGACTGATGCAGGCAATATTTCCCGAAATCATGCAGCTGCAAGGTTGCGAACAACCGCCTCAATTTCACCCTGAAGGCGATGTTTTTGTTCATACTCGATTAATGCTCAGCCTGTTGCCTGAAAAAATCGACTCCTTACCATTGGTCTTGTCCGTCCTCTTTCACGATATAGGAAAACCTACCACTCAAACCTTTGACGAAGAGAGTGACCGCATTCGATTCAACGGTCATGACCAGATTGGCGCTCAGATGAGCGAAAAAATCCTGCGCCGTTTACGTTACAAAAACGAAATCATCGAGAACACCACCATCGCCGTCAAAAACCACATGGCCTTTATCAATGTAAAGGAAATGCGGACAGCCAAATTGAAACGCATGATGGCCCGGCCCACCTTTACCGATGAACTGGAACTCCACCGTGTCGATTGCCTTGGTAGCAACGGCATGCTGGATAACTACGAATTCATGCAGGCCAAAGGAAAAGAATTCGCCGCTGAACCACTCATTCCCCCACCCCTGATCAATGGAAAAGATCTCATGGCGCTGGGATGGAAACCCGGCCCGGACATGGGCAAGGTGCTACTGCAAATTCAAGACCTGCAACTCGAGTCCAGCCTGAATACTCACCAAGAAGCTCTGGAATGGATACAGAAAAACCTGGCCCCACCAGAATAATTTGATCCAAATTGGCACGCTTGAGCAAAGCGATTGATGCTGTTTCTTAAACTGGTTAAATTCGCACTAAGCCCCTATTGTAAAGGCGTCGTAATTTTGTCCTTCAGGACCGGCGGTTCATCCGCCTTTAATCCTTCGCGGATCAATTCGATTCCGCTCAGAATGGAAGTTCCTTTTTCAGCTTTCAACCCCACCAGCAATTGGCCGTCGTCACCAACTGAAACCTTTTTATGAGTATTGGTCACCGCTCGCATTCTTCCTTTGGCTTCCTTCGCCACATCGAAACCTTTCAACACTTCCTTTCCTTGAAGAGACACATCAAAAACCCGTTCCCCGACCTTCTTGTTGTCCGGCTCGACAAACACCAAACGCACAGAATAATCACCTGGCTTCACCCCCTTTAAAGCGATCGATTGCGCTCCTTTCATCCCGGAGGCCGCGACCCAGGGCCAACCTTTTCCTCCTTCGATCCACAGTGAATGATTATAAAAGGCCTTCGCTTCAGCTGGTATAACCGCCACCTCGATTTCCGGAGACGGCCCGCCAACCGATGGGTAATCCACCCACAGTGTTCCATCATAAGTCACCCGGTCACCCGGAGCTCCGAAGTTGACCCCAAGCCTTTGAATCTTACCCGCAGTGCCCTCTTTCGTCACCGCCCCCCATGCTGTCCACTGCTCATAAGTCTGCGGCTGGGTTACCAGTGACAAACCGATCGGCAAAGGATATGCACAAGTACAGCCCTCATAAAAATATGGCACATTTAAAACTCCCGCCGCCGGAATCACGCTATTGGTGCAACCCGATCTCGGCCCACTGAGATTAATCGGCCCACTCTCTATCGTTTTGTCATAGTAAGCAGGTGTAGCCGAACGCATGGTGTAAAGATTGCCATAATCAAAACCTCCATCACAACCGTATTGCTTAATGAATTCTCGAGCTTCTTTTTCACCGGTCAGCAAATTCAAGCGCTCCCCTACCTTGCGAATTCGTTTGGGGCTATACACATTTTCCTTCTTCGTCGAAGGCGGACGGTATTGAGCCGGCTGAACCGTTTTGAAATCCACTTCGGAAAAGGATTGCCGCTGTGACATCGCTTCATCGACAGCCAGCACGCGCCCAGTGTAAACATTAGAAAATTTTGGCGGCAGCAAACGGTAATCCTGGCCGCCCGCCCGGGCAGAAATATCATGCCAATCTTTGTTGGTTGAAATCATCACGCCATCGACAATTTTGGGTTGCGGCGAGCGCTTGAACAAACCTAGATCGTCGTCAAACCACAATGTTCCCAACGGCGCTTTCACTCGCTGATCAGCACTCTTTTCCCAGTTGCCGGTGTAATTCGTAGCTCCCGTCAACGGCCCCTGGCGAGTAATCACCGTCAAGCCATCACGCCCCTCGAACTGCGCCCGAGGCAAAGATGA
>JAADHD010000219.1:0-8861 GCA_013152075.1 Verrucomicrobiota bacterium
GAAGCTCGACCCCCAGAAGACCAGCTGCTTCGCAATTTTTGATCAAAGTCGGTAGATCCCAATCCTTGCCCCACTGATAAGTCACCAGTCCGACTTTAGTTTTACTTTCTCCTGCAGCCTTAAGCAGGGGAGATAACGCCGGCAATCCAAGAGCAGCCAGCGCCGTTGTTTTTAGAAATGATCGGCGAGAAGAGGGATTATAAAAAATCATGCTGAAACACTAGGGGAAACTTAAGCTTTGTCGAACGGGGAAGCGGCAAACCAGGTGTTTTGAATAGGAGTTGCCCATGGGGTCATGGGAGAGTGGCGTGATCCTTCTCAAATTACTGAGTTCCATCACCATTATCTCCACCTGCTGGATCGACGGGCTCGGCGACGACGAATGGGGTGTATCCACGCCTTTCGAGATAAGTGATTAAATCGGCAAAGGTTTCTTCAACGTTCAGGTTATTCGAATTTGCCTCATCGGTCCGGCTACGTTGCAGGTTTGCTTTCATTTTACTGAATCCAGCAAATCCTTTGTCGCCTTCGTCAACATCAAAGGGGAGTTCGCTTTCGTCATCGGCGGATGAGGCGACTCCTTCCAGCTTGTTGGCGACTTCAACTTTAACGTTTTGTTGTCTGACCGTTTCGGAAGGCGTGCCTATAGCGAGAAAAGTGGTTTGTGGAGTGCCATTGGAGGCGGATGCCGAAATAACCGCACGAACCTTACTTCCTTTGTAGGCATAAAACAGGCTGCCGAAATCGGTAATTGTAATATAGCGGCGAATCGGTCCCTCGAAAAAAGTCAGCACCCAGGAGGCGGGACCACCGGTTGCATCGGCCACTACCCAGCCGTTTTCATAAAAATTGTAATTGAGTGATTCGCCTTCCTGCTCGAAATCAATCTTATAAACAACGACCTGAGCAGAGCTTGACTGGATCGAGACCAGGTTGGTTCCGATCAATATGGAGAATAGGATGAAAAGGCGAAGCATATCAGTGGATTATTAAAGAGGTTATCAGTAGGCTCTGAAAGCCTTTTTTGTGAGAAAGGTGTTTTATTGTAACCCCGGAGCTTTGAGAGGTACTCGCATGTTATCACAGGGCAGCCGCTCTGGCTGTTCGCAGGGGAGCGAACTAAAGAATGTTCTCAACGAAGGATTGGGGATCAAAGGGCTTGAAGTCGTCCTCTCCTTCTCCAGTGCCAATGAACCGAGTGGGGATGTTGAGTTCTTTTTTGATCAGCACAGCACTGCCACCTTTGCCCGATCCATCGAGTTTGGTGACAATCAGGCCGGTAAGGTCGAGCGTCTCTTGAAATTTTTTCGCTTGCGACAAGGCGTTGGAGCCGGTGGTTGCGTCCACTACTAGCAGGCGTTCATGGGGAGCGCTATCATCCTGCTTTTTCAGAGTGCGTTGTATTTTTTTCAATTCCTCCATCAAATTGTCACGGGTGTGCAGGCGTCCGGCAGTATCACAAATGAGGAAGTCCACCTTGTTCTGAATGGCGGAGCGATGAGCATCAAAACAGACGGCCGAAGGATCTGCTTGATATTGGGTTTTGATAATCGGGATGTCGAGTCGCTTGGACCACACCTCGAGCTGTTCGATAGCCGCTGCACGGAAAGTGTCGGCGGCGGCCAGTAGAACACTGTGGCCTTGATTTTTCAGTAGGTTGGCCAGCTTCGCCGTAGAGGTAGTTTTGCCGGTTCCATTGACACCTGCTACCAGAATAACGTTGGGCATGCCGTCGCGCTTTTGCGGTAGCGGCGGAGTCTCATCGCCGAGTATGGCAGTGATCTCTTTCCGGCAAGCTTCGATGATGTCATCGCCGCTAACCTTGCGGCCGAGAGCCTGCAGATCATCAACGACTTTCGTAGTGAGCTGGATACCAAGATCGCCTGCGATCAAAGTTTCTTCCAGATCTTCCCAGTTAATCTCTGTCCGGGAGGTGAAACGGTTAACGATGGAATCAAACAAGCCCATGAGATATAATATAGATCAGGTTAATTAGCTTTCTTCTTTTGATCGCGCTGGATACCATCGAGAACGCCGTTTATAAATCCTGGAGATTCAGCGGTGCCGAAGCGCTTGGCGATTTCGATGGCCTCGTTAATGGTGACCGCTGCCGGTATGTCATCACGGTGGAGGATTTCAAAGGTGGCTAGTCGTAGGATATTTCGGTCAATCGGCGACAGGCGATCCAGGGTGTAATTTTCGCTGGCAGCATCGATGGCATTATCCAGTCCTTCACCTTGTGCGAAAATTCCGCTGATCAAATCATTTGCGAAGTCCTGGACTTTTTTCCGAGCCTTCCGCAGTTCCCAAAAATCGGCACACTGACCCGGCAATGTTTCATCATTCAGGTCGTGACTGAATAGAAATTGAATTGCTGCTTCCCGGGCTTCTCGCCGAGTGCCTGGTTTTTTGGTTTTATCGCTCAAAAGGTATGACTCCCTTGCAGGGCTTTCAGATAAACGCATTTCCAGCAAGTGCCAGTGAATAGTGAGGGGAAATGCCGAGAGAAGGCCGGTATTAATCAATGATCGACAAATAGTTCGACAACGGGGTTGCTGGCGACTTCAAGCCGCGCGAGTGGGGGCGTTTCATGATGCGAAAGTAAGTCTGGGAACCGAAATCGTAAAGGGGGCTTAATGTGGAACAGGTTTTTTAACCTGTTTTCCTTAAATGAACAGGTTGAAAGCCTGTTCCACATTGACTTCATTGGCAAATTATGGGAAATCAACTTTCATGTTACGATTTTCCCTTCGAAATATATCCCTTCTTATTGCGCTTTTTATCGGCGTCGGCTTGACGAATATTAAGTCGGCGGAACAGCCTAATTTCATCGTCATTCTGGTGGATGATCTGCGCTGGGATGAACTTGGTTGCACGGGGCACCCCTTTGCTTCGACCCCGAACATCGACCGCATTGCCAATGAAGGGGCTCTGTTTCGCAACGCGTTCTGCACCACGCCGCTTTGCTCGCCCGGACGTGCCAATCTGCTGACGGGACTCTACACCCACAATCATGGGATTCTAGACAACACCCAGCGCAACGAGCAAAGTCATCAGCTTAAGACCTTTCCGCGGATTCTTCATGAAACGGGGAAATATGAAACCGCTTATGTAGGTAAATGGCACATGGGTAATGATGGTTCGGCGCGCCCAGGGTATGATTACTGGGTGAGCATGAAAGGGCAGGGCACGTCTTTCGATCCGGTGCTGATTGAGAATGGCAAGGAGACTCACAATACCGGCCACACCACCGATGTGCTGAATGCGAAAGCGGTTGATTTTTTGAAACAGAAACACGACAAGCCTTTCTGTCTTTACATTGCTCATAAAGCACTGCACCCCGAACTCGTTCAGCGGGATGACGGGAGTATTTCTGACCCGGGTGCCGCGCAGTTTTTACCGGCAAAACGTCAAACGTCATGAGAAACTGTATGCGAATGCCGGGATTCCCCGCCGATTGAATGTGATCGATGATCTGAAGGGTAAGCCAGCCTTGCAGCGGTCGATTGAGGGAATGCCGCCGCTCGGTCGTGAAACGGGCACCAGTGACAAAACCATTCTTGACCGTCAGCGAATGTTGGTCGCCGTGGACGAGGGGGTGGGTATGCTGTTCCGCGTTTTGAAAGAGAATAAACAACTCGACAACACGGTCATTATTCTGACCAGTGATCATGGATATTGGTATGGCGAGCACGGGCTTAGTGTGGAACGCCGTTTGGCCTACGAGGAGGGCTTGCGCATTCCGTTGATGATTCGTTATCCAGGCCTGACTGAAGGTGCAGGAATCATTGATCAAATGGTATTGAGCATCGATCTGGCACCGACAGTTCTCGACCTTGCCAATGTGGACAAAAGCTACGCTGCAAAAATGGATGGACGCAGTTTGCTTCCTTTGTTTCAAGCGCACGCGCCCACTGATTGGCGCAAATCATTTCTGATTGAATACAATACCGACACGGTTTTTCCACGAGTGCATAAAATGGGCTACCGGGCTGTTCGCACTGAGCGGTGGAAACTTATTCACTACCTGGATATGGAGGGGATGGACGAACTCTACGATTTAAAAAACGATCCCTATGAAATGAAAAACAGGATTGCAGAAAAAGATGCCGAGTCGACACTCAAAGAACTGCGTTTGGAACTTAAACGGTTACAGAATTCCAAGTGATTTTCACTTTAATCAAAATTTCATATCATGAGGTGGATGCTACTGGCAGTTTCTATAGGGAGTTTTGTGATGGGAATTTCGGTGAAGATCCGTAATCCAGTGCTGCCGAGTGAGCCGTTGGAAGTGACTGCTGCCGAAGCGATTGAAAAGTTGGATCAATGGAAAACTTATGTGTCATTGAGCGCAGGCATCGATCTGGACTCCAGGGTCTATTCGACCGATGTGGCGAGTCCGGTTTATGCTCTTAAATCCACTAACGAGGTGCACCCGTTGGCGGCGACCCATGCTGCGCTTAAGGATTACCTGGGGACTACCGTTAGAGTGAGTAGCCGAATCGAATCCGGGGGGATTCAGATGCAGATGATCGAAAATACGGTTGGGGAAGACAAGGTGATGAGTCAACGTCAACTCTCCCCGCTCGCAGAAAGCAATGGTGAGGTATGGGTGTTGACCAATCGGAGGGTTGGGAACCAGGGTGATCAGAGTTTGAACGAGGCAAGTGTGTTTGAGGGAGTTCTTACGCGTTTCGTAGATTTTGATAAGAATTTGCAATCGTACATTGAGGGTTATTCGTTGGAGAAAATCCAGAAACTCTTGAGCAAAGAACAGCAATTTGAGATCACGGGTGAGACTTATTTGATCATTTCGGGTCTGGAGAACACCAAAAAAAACCCCTTTTACTGCGCAGTGAAAGGTTCCGATAATTTGCTATACGCAGCGATGACAGAAAAGCTCGTAGCTGCTCCACCGTATCCACTGGTGGGTATCATGGAAAGGTGGGAAGCTGAGGCAGAGGGTAGTTTGGGAAGCCTCTTGAACACAAACCCTCCTGCGAGGATCGGAGTCATTCGACATGGGTGGACTGCAGACATGTATAACAAGAGAAGTGCGGATTCGGTAAAAGGAACATTTCTCTTCGCTGTCATTTTTCTATTCTTAGCCGCATTTATATTTCTAAAGAGTAGGCGGCAGAAGAAAAAATGATCAATGTGAGCTGGAATCCGGCTCTTCTTGAAGTCGGGAGTTTCTGAGATACCTTCCTATCCATGTCGAAGGAACTTCAAGATCAGGGAGCTAAGGTGTGGATCACCGGACGCAATGAGGAAAGGTTGATGGAAACCGCGGCGAAAATCGGGGCACAAGGTTTTGTTGCCGACACGGCTGATGGGGAGGCTTGGGATCGGTTGATGAAAGAGGTGATGGCCGATTCGGGACGACTGGATATTCTGGTGAACAATGCTGGCGAGGGGGTGAATATTGCGCCTACCGGTGAACTGAGCGATGAGGTGATTGAGCGCTCGATTGCCAGTAATCTGACTGGAGCCTTTACGATTTGGCCGACGGTGCAGCCGATGACGCAGTTGTGATTATTTTGATTCAAAAAGATATGAAAATTTTTTCCATTGCCTTGTTATTAAGTTGCACTGTTTTTACAGCCTCTGCTAAAGAGTCGGAAATCAGCACCGATCTGCTTATTGTCGGGGCCACAGAATCAGGTTGGGCGGCGGCGGTTCAGGCGGCTCGTGGTGGGGTGAAATCGATCACCATTGTGCACGATGGCAAATGGTACGGAGGGCAGTTCACCGAGCAGGCATTGGCTTGTGTCGATGAAAATAAGGGGCTTGGTAAAATCGGCTGGGGAGTCGACTGGCATCCAATGAAACGTTCCTTCCATCGCTCGGGTTTGTTCAAGGAGTTGATGGACAAGATCGAAACACAGAACACTGAAAAATACGGTTCGCCCATGCCCGGAAAACCATTCCACGGCCCTACGACATTCCGGCCGGCGGAAGCGGAGGCGATGTTTCGATCAATCATTCAGCCTTATATCGAATCGGGTCAGATTAGGGTGGTTTGGAATCACTATCCGGTGAGCGCCGAGGTGGAAGGCTCAAAACTTAAGGGCATGAGTTTTGCGAAACTTGGAAGCGATAAAGTAGCTTTACGAGTCCAGGCAAAGCTCACTATAGATGCTTCAGATTGGGGGGAAGTGATCCAGATCGCCGGTGCCGCTTTCGAGTTTGGACCGGATCCGGCCAGTCGGTATGGCGAGGCGAGTGCCCCGGCGGATCTTTCCAGAAATCCGCTCAACGAAATGAACCCGATTACCTGGACGATGATCGTTGAGCAATCGGATGGAGAAACGCCAATTGCAAAACCATCACGCTTTGATGATCGAAATTATCCGCGTGCGACGGGTCTCGGACGTGAGTTTTTTGCAGATCTTAAGTGGGATCACTCAAAGAAGGTGAGCGGGGGAATTTTGCATTGGCCGTTAGCTGGCAAGGCGTCCAGTCGACAGCTTAGTGTTTACACGGTTCGGCGCATCGTAGATGGTTATGAAAGTAAAGATGGCAAAACTTCCATTTTGCTCGCCTACATGAATGGCCAGGATTATCCGTTGGAACGATTGCCGCAGCCGGTCGTTGATGCGCTTGAAAAAAACGAGGTAGGAGCATCGCAGAAGAACATCGTCGAGATGACCCGGGCTCAGCGTGAAATTATTTTTCAAGATGCCCGGCAACATTCACTCGGCGTGCTCTATCATCTACAGAATTTTGTAAATGAGCGAGCGAAAGATAAAACTAACAGCTTCCGCAATTTTCATCTCAGTGATGAGTTTGGCACCGAAGACAACTTGCCACCCAAACCCTATATTCGCGAGGGACTGCGTTTGAAGGCGATGTACATGATGCGTGAGCAGGATAGCCGCAACCGTGACGGGGAAACCAAGGATAAGGCAAAAGTGCGCTTTGCTAAAGTAATGTATCCCGATGGCCTGTTTCCCTGGCAGTTTCACTACGACTTTCACCGTACGGGTCGCACCTATCTGAAGGAAGAGGGAGCAAGCGGTCCGTGGATCGATTTTCATAAACCGAACCGGCACACGAAGTTCATGAGCGATCGTTCGGTGTTTCCTTTGCGTAGTCTGATTCCCGAGAAAATGGACGGGCTGCTGGGGGCGCAGGGCAATGTTGGTTTCAGTAGTATCGTCAGCGCGGCGATTCGTTTGCATGACCAACGCATTCAAATTGGGCAAGCGGCGGGAGCAACTGCGGTGGTGGTGTTGCGAACGGGGGGGCGACCGAGAGAGATGGTTTACGACCGTGCCAAGCTGGAGGCAATTCGTGATGAGCTGTGTGGAGAGCGTGAAGGTGCGGTTCCGGCCTTGATCTGGCCCTTCAGGGATCTACCGGCTGACCATGTGAATTTTGTTGCGATCAATCGTTTGGCGGCATTGGGTGTATTGCCAATAGGCTCACGCGAAGTCGACATTCACCCCGATGATCCGTCTGATGGAAGTTGGATGCAGGAAGTATTGGAACGTAGTGGCGTGGGAGAGGTGGGCGGTCTTAAGACGGAAATACGTGGAGTATTTTGTCAGAAGGTATGGGACAATATTCGAGAAGATGGCTGGGAGAATTTTGAGTTTAATAGGAAAAGCAAAGAAGATGCCGATGAGGATGGGATACTTGATCGAGACGATGCATTGCTGTTTACCCCTAACGCGCCGATAGTTTTCAAGGTGGAAAAAGCGATAGTTGATTGAAGAAGGGTACCGCGATTGGGCACGATATTTCTGGAGGAATGCCAAATCAATAAGGTCGGATAAATCACGAGACGAGAAAGTTTTCGTCACTCCCGTTCGTGTTTTCTGGTGCTCACCTTTTTCTTGCTCGCTAATCTAAGTCGGGGATGTAGCAACCGACGGCGGGGGTGTGGTCTTTGGGGGCGGGCTTTCCGGCGAGCAGGGCGTCAAGGGTGTCGCGCAGATTGTTTTCGGTAGCTTTTACGCGGCGTTTTCCGTAGTCTGCCCACTGGTTGTTCAAGCGTCCAGAGTAAACAAGTTTTCCCTGCTCGTTAAAAACGGCTGTTTGCGGCGTGAGTTTGGCACGGGCCAATTTGACGAGCTGGTGTTTGCGGTCAATGATGATGGGGGCTTTTAGAGAGTAGTCGGAGGCGTGTTGTTTTGCGTCCTTAGTTGAGAGCTCAGGGTCGACGTGGGCGAGGGTAAACTTGATATTAAGTGCCTGGTAATGATCATAAATACGATTGATTTCCGGTGCCAAGGCGTTGGCGATCGGGCAGTCGGTGGTGATAAAGATCACCACTGTAGGTTTTCCTTTCTTGGATTTTAGCGGAGTGATGGTTTTGCCGTCGAGAGAGTTGAATGTAATGTTTGTCGGAGGAGAATCAGCCCGGCTGTCACAAGGGTGAGTAGTTAGGATTAAGAGTAATATTGAGGTGATCGTCGCTAGGGGCTTGAGGGGAATTGTTTTCATCGTCCTGCCTGTGTAGTATGCTTTTGAATGCTGGGTTCTGGCCGGCTACTTCTTATCCAGAAACGCCCCCGCTTGTTCGATTTCTTTGGTGTCTACGATTTGATCACGGTTGCGGTCGAGTCTTCGAAAGGCTTGATGATGTTTTTCAGGAGTTTCCGCCAAGGTGATGCGGTCGTCATGGTTTTTGTCGAGTAGCAATACGGTATGTAAGCGTTTCATGATTTGGCGTGATTTGGCAAAGCGGAGTTTGGATTTTTGCGCTTCTTGTTTCAGTCCTTTGGCGACGGATTGTTCTTGAGCTTTGTTTTTCGCAACACACTGAAAAATGATGCTCCCCATTTCGTCAGTGGATTCTTCTCCCCAATGAATACGGCGGGGCGGGGAGTGGGGGTTGTTCACGTTTTCGGCAG
>JAADHD010000219.1:8910-16348 GCA_013152075.1 Verrucomicrobiota bacterium
GTAGAGTTATCGGGGTTTCATATTGGTATTGCCCCTGCCAGTTGAAATCCCAGTCATCGATATAAAAGAGCGGCAGAATTTTGCCATCAGGCAGAGTGGCATCCGCTTTCATGCTTTTGCCGATCTGGTGAGCATGAGCCCAAACGGTGACAAGTTCGAGATCGTCGGGAACGGTGAGGTGATCCTTAATGGTGTATTTGTTATCCCCCGGAGCAATCGTCAGGCCTGTTCTCGATCCAAAATTCGGTGGGATCTGGAATTGACCGATCAGGCGTTCCGGTGGGCTATCGGCGAAATAAATGCCGACTTTGGTTTTCTCCTTCTCAACTTTGCCGCTGGGGTGGAAGTGAGTTTGCAGAATGAGGTCGGAGCCTTTAGGCAGAGGTAGGGAAAACCCTTTCCCTAATTGCAGGGGCATGCCGCCAACGGCCCAAGCGCCAAGAGAGCCGGTGGGTTTGAAACCTTTTCCTTTGAAGCCGGGCAAGGAATCGGCTTTTTGTAGTTTGCGGGCATTGCCCGTGTTGTCGAGGAAGAACAGGGCGTGGTGGACGACCGTACGAGCACTCGGGCGGATTTCGACGGCGCGAACCCATTTGTCTTCGGTGAGATTGAGAGGAAGGGTGAAATAGCGGTAGATGTCCCGGCCTTCAGCATGCACTTCAAAGGCGTCTTCCATTTCCACGATCAAATCAGGCTTGCCTAGGCTCCAGCCTTTAGTGAATACCGGCGGGTCGATTTTTAATTCAGGATTGCCCTCGGGGCTGCCCGCGTTAACCCATTGTTGGATTAATTCGACATCGCGATCATCTAATCGCAAGCTTCCACGGAATTCGCCGTGACCTGGCACCGGTTTCCATGGTGGCATGTAACGATCACTCACTACCCGCAAGATGGTTTTGGAGCGACGTTTGCTGCCAGCGTAGTCGAGTAGAGAAAAGGGGGCGGCTTCTCCGGGGCGATGGCAACTTACGCATTTTTGATAAAATAGCGGTGCAATGTGTTGATAATAAGTAATTTTTTCACCTGTTGTTTCGGCCTTGGCGGGAGGCACTGCAAACATAGCCGGTGTTAGCAGGTATAGGGTCAGGATGATTCGTTTCAGTATGGGCGTGACGGTAGAGATTGTGATCATTAGCTAAATAAGTGACGGTTGTTATCAAAGGAGACGTAAGGTCTCAGTCTTTGGTTACAACCGAACGCTCATATATCCGCCATCAATTGGCCACGCTGCGCCAGTTACAAAGGCGGACTCATCGGAGCAGAGGTAAACAGAGAGGTTGGCGATTTCTTCCGGCTCCGCCATTCGTCCGATGGGTTGGGCCTCGCTGAGTTTTTTGAACATCTCTTTTTCTTTTCCAGGGTAGTTTTTGGCGATGAATCCATCGACAAAAGGTGTGTGAACCCGGCCGGGGCAGATGCAGTTGCAACGAATATTCTGGCCGATGAAATCGGTGGCGACGGAATAAGTCATGGTGAGCACCGCACCTTTTGACATGGAATAGGCAAAGCGATCAGGGATGCCGGTTAGAGAAACGATGGATGCGAGATTTAGAATGACTCCGCCGCCCGCCTCAACCATGTGTGGCAGTATGGTATGTAGGCAGTTGTAGACTCCGCGGACATTGGTTTGGTAAACGCGATCAAAGTCTTCAACGCTGGTATCCACGGCATTGCCGACGTGGGCAATGCCGGCATTGTTGATAAGAATGTCGATGCGTTCGCTCTCACTGAGTGCCCCGTCGACAGCAGTCTTGACCGAATCGGGGTTCGATACGTCGCAAGCAAAGGCTTGAGCTTGCCCTCCGGCATCCCGGATGTCTTTTAAGGTTTCGGCAGCGTGATCTTCGCTGAGTTCGAAGATGATTACCTTGGCGTTTTGTTGGGCAAATTTTTGAGCGATTGATCGTCCAATTCCTGAGCCTCCTCCGGTGATTAGCGCTGTTTTTCCTTTTAAATCAAGCATGATAGTTTGTTATTAGTATTAGAACTTTGACGAGAGCTTAAGAGAAAGAAAGAAGAAAATGATGGGAGTAGTTTTCCGGGTTCTATTGCTACTAAATGGTAGGTGGTGAATCAATGGCGGGAAAGCATTGACGAAAGCGGGGGGATTGGTTACTTTCGGCCAAAATTTTATGCGTATGGGTTCAAGCGGTGGTTTTCCAAGGAAATGGAGAGCCGTTCGAACGGAGCCCATCAGCATGGAAGGTTAAGTGATTCTCTAAAAAAATGCGTAATTTAAAAGGTCTTGGTATTGTGTTGTTTGCAGTGGCTGGTGTGATTCCAGTGGTGGTGCTGTTCTTGTTGATTCAGGCGATCGGTAAAAGCGGAGGCAAACAGGAAGCGGAAAAGGCGCAAGCTAGATTGGCGAATTCAGTGAAGTTACAGGTTGAGAATCTGATGGCTTCATCGCTACATGAAGCGAAATCTTTGAAGACGAACCCAGTGCTGCTGGAGCCAAAACTGGACCCCAAAAAAGTAGGAGAAGAGTTACGCCGCTTTGGTAAAGGGAAATTTGACGATATCAGTATACTTAATGCTGAAGGTGGAGTGGTGGCTTCTACAAATTCATCGTTGCAGGGAGATACAACGGAAGGACTAAAGCTCGCACTGAAAAATGGGCAGGCTATTGTCAGCTATCCGGTAATGGAGGGAAGCGCCCAGAAATCCAGCTATTCAATTTATCAACCAATGAAGACTGCTGACCAAAGGGTCATTAGGTTGGATTTTTCTTTTGATCGAATTCGCGATATTTTAAGCAAGGTGCAATTGGACAGTGGAGAGGAGCTCTTCCTTGTGGATTCGACCAATCGAATCCTTTTTGCCAAGGAACCAGCCCAGGTGCTCGCCGCTCCTTTTACCAGAATTTCGACATACCCAGCTTGGGATAGCGCGGATGACGGGGAATCGATTGAAACTTCTGATAACGGGGATGTTTGTTTTGTGCAAACAGTCGTAATACCCGAATTGATGGATGCTAAAAAGAAGTGGTTGCTTGTGTGGGTAGGGGGCAGCCGCGGGGAGGCTGCTTTAGGTATGTTGCCGATATTGTTTCTGGTGGCGGCCGGGGTAGGAGTAGGTTTGGCAATTTTGTTGTCGACTCTGTTAACAGGTAAAGTAAGAGGCGCTATCATTGACGTGACCGAAGGGCTGGAAGCAGCTGCATCAGGCGACCTGAAGGTGGAGCTTGAGCCGGCATCCATGGAGGAAACGGGAGCTATGGTGGATGCCTTTAATGAAATGATAGAGAATGTCCGCTCGGGCAGGGATGCTCTTGAAACCAAGGTGAAAGAAGAGGGCGGCGCGTTAAGGGAATCGAAAGAAAGATTGAATTCGGCTACATCCGAGTTGCGAGCTGCTTTTGAGGCGGTTCGTGAAGCGGTGGTGATGATCGATTTTGATGGGAAAGTGATTGAGGCGAACCAGCATTTTTGTGATTTGTCTTCCTTGCCGATGGAAGATCTGAAGGCCTTCGCTCCGGATGCTATGGTGGAGCAGTTGAAGGGGCGCTTCAAGAATGCTGATGGTTTCGGAAAACAGTGGCAACATTTTGCAGACAATCCAAGAGCGGTAGGTAATGAAGAATGGCTGACGCCTGGATCATCACCGCTGACGATTGATATTCGCACGGTTCCTGTATTGAGTGAAGACGATGAGGTTATGGGACGAGTATGGGTGTTCCGTGATGTTACCGAGGTGCGTTCTTTGGATCTGCAGCTCAGGCAGTCGCAGAAAATGGGAGCATTGGGAAATTTGGCAGCTGGAGTGGCGCATGATTTTAATAACATGCTGCAGGGTATTTCTGGAAATGTGGCTTTTGCCTCTTTAAAGTTGGCTGAGGGGGAGGCGGAGAGTATTCCGGAGCATCTCGGCATTGCCAGTGAAGCCTGCGAAAGGTCAGCATCCCTAGTGCGACAATTGCTCAATTTTTCCAGAAAGGAAGATATGGAGGAACTGGTGATTTCCTGCGATATCAAAAAAGTTGTTCAGGAAACGGCGATGTTGCTGTCGAGGACATTGGATCCCCGCCTGAAGTTGGAGGTGCAGGTTGACGAAGGCGTGTGGCCGGCAAAAGGAGATGGCAATCAGCTTCAGCAGGTTA
The DNA here is from genome assembly GCA_013152075.1 of Verrucomicrobiota bacterium. Lineage (GTDB taxonomy): Bacteria > Verrucomicrobiota > Verrucomicrobiia > Verrucomicrobiales > DEV007 > JAADHD01. The sequence goes on from JAADHD010000219.1 coordinate 13,010, forward strand.
TCATGAATATGTGCGTGAACGCAGGTGATGCTATTTATGAAGAAGGGGTGATTCGCATGGAGGTGGCGAACAGAGTGAAGGTTAAAGTGGGAGGAGGCAAAGGATCGAGGAGTGGTGAATTTGTCGAGGTAGCGATTATTGATGATGGAGAAGGGATGGTGGATGAAATTCGTGAGCGTATTTTTGAACCGTTTTTTTCCACCAAAGCGCAGGGGGAAGGTACTGGTTTGGGCTTGGCAACTTGTGCAAGTATTGTTGAGAAGCTTGGCGGTTGGATTGAATGTGAATCAGAGTTGGCTCTTGGCACGACATTTAGAATTTTTCTACCGCGAAGCAGGAAAGCCGTCGGAATTGGAGATTCGATGGATGATGTGAATTTGAATTTTGATAGTTTGGGCGATGGTTTCAGAGATGGAGAGGGAGCAGGATTGAAAGCGTTAGTGGTTGATGACGAGGAGAGCGTGAGAGATGTGGCAGCGAATATTCTTCAGGAGGAAGGGTATGAGGTTGTCACGGCAGGCAATGGAGAAGAGGCCATGAAAATTATCCAGGAGCAGGACGGTAAGTTGGCAATTGTGGTTTTGGATTTGACTATGCCGGTGATGTCCGGGCGCGATGCTTTTGTTCAAATGCGGAATGAGTACCCGGATCTTCCAGTCATCATCTGTAGTGGCTATCTGATGGATATTGTGGATTTTGTCAGCGAGCTAGGGCATGAGCCCGATGACAAGGTGCAGAAGCCTTACCGGCTGAATGTGTTGAGACGGAAAATCAAGGAAGTGATAGCTAGAAGCCAACCTGCAGATGGCGGGGCATCGGATGCGGCGGCTACTACTGACAGCCCGAGTTAAGAATCATTTGAGCACGATGTTTCCAGGAGAGCTCTTCTGAGCGCTTGGCGGCGTTCAGGGATAATTCGAGGTATTGCTTGGGGTCATCGAGCAGTTCTCTGGCGGCATGAGGGAACTGAGTGGGCTGTTCGGGAGATAAATAGATTCCGGCATCGCCAACTACGGCGCGGGTCGTCGGCAGATCGGTGGCGATCACCGGTAAATGATGAGAGAGGGAATCGAGGGCTTTGACGGGGCAAGTGAGTGCGCGGTTGTAGAAGCTATTTTGTAGCGGAACAATTCCTATGCTAGCGTGATTTTCGAGGTGTTGATGTAGTTTTGAAGGGGGCATTGACGGGAAAAAATGGATAGGAGAATTTGCAGGTAGTTTTTTCTTCAGTTTATCAATTTGCTCTTGTTTCCCGCCGAGTAAATGAAGTTTCAGATTGTGTTGATGAAAAAAATCGGCCTGACCGAGGAGGTCATGAACACCTTTGTATCGCTGTAGAAGTCCGACGTACACGACGGTGCGTTTCAGACGTCGTTGTTCGATTTCTTCCTCGGTAGATTTCAAGCGTTCCAGGCATCCGAGAATATGTGTCATTATGTTCATGTCAGGGAAGACCCGGCGATAACACTTTTCTTGTGGGGGGGTGATGCAAAGTAAGGCGCTGAGTTGGGGGAGGAACAGTCGTTCGGTCAAGCGTTTACGATGGTCAGTGAATTTGATTTTCAGATCCCGTTCACTAAAGTCTGCATGAAAATCGTGAGCTTCGTAAATCGTGCGTAAAGTGGTCGGGTAACTTCGTTGCAGACGAGCGAGTAATGCCAGGAGGCCGAGTTCGCGGGTCAGGAAAAGAACGCTTTCTCCGGCCGCTAGTTCCTTTTTACAGAAGGCGATGGCTTGGCGGTAAATTTTTCTTGCTGGGATTTCGGAGAGTTTACTTCCTTTGGCAATTCGATGGATGTTTAACCCGGGATGGGGGGTGACACCATAAAAGTTTTCAAGATCTTCCGAGGTGTTGGAAGGTGTTCCCTCGCTGATAAAGTAGTGCGTCTCGTAGTCAAGCTGGGCAAACGAGAGCGCGTTGAGCAGACCGATGTAGACGATGGGTCCCGGTTTTTTCCATTCACTTCGGTTGGCCCAAATGACTTTCATATTTGCTCGGAAGAATGGAGGCGCTGTGCAGGCCTGTCAATGAGAAGGGTTTGAGTGTTGGGTTTGAGTTGAGACTTGGATGGATTTGGTGGATAAATGGAAGCGAATGGCGCGCGATAAAAAAACTGAGGAGAAAATTGAGATAGGCTGGCGCGAATGGGTCGGCCTGCCTGATCTGAATGTACCTGGCATTAAGGCGAAAGTTGATACTGGTGCACGAACATCGGTGCTGCATACTGCAGAGTATGAGTGTTTTGAAGATGAAGAGGGTCTGTCGTGGGTGCGTTTCAAATTGCATCCATTGAGGAAAAAAAAGGACTGCATCAGACTGGGTAAGGCACGAGTAAAGGCATTTCGTGAGGTGAAAGATTCAGGTGGACATATCGAGAAACGTCCGTTCATTGAGACCCGCGTTCGCTTGGGGGATTTGGAATGGGTAATCGAACTGAGTCTGACGAATCGAGAGCAGATGAGATTCAGAATGTTGTTGGGAAGATCGGCTATTAAGTCACGATTTGTCGTTAATGCATCCAAATCTTACCGACTGGGTAAAAATTTGAGAGCCTGTTATGCGGCGGAAGAAAAGTCATGAAGATTGGGATTTTATCTAGAAATAAAAATTTGTATTCCACCAACAGCCTGATGGAAGCTTTTCAGAAGCGTGATCATGATGTGAAGGTGATCGACTATTTGAAGTGTCACATGGATATCACTTCGCATCGACCGATGATTTATCTCGGCGACGAGGCTTTAAAGGGTTACGACGCGATCATTCCTAGAATAGGGGCATCGCATACATTTTTTGGCTGCGCGGTGGTGCGTCAGTTTGAGGTGATGGGCGTTTATAGTTTGAATGAATCGGTGGCGATCAGTCGAGCAAGAGACAAGTTACGCAGTCTTCAACTACTGGCGCGAAAAGGGATTGGATTGCCGGTTACAGGTTTTGCTCATGATCCCAGAGCTACTAAACATTTGATTCGCTTGTGCGGAGGATCTCCTCTGGTGATCAAATTGCTCGAAGGGACCCAGGGAGTAGGAGTGGTTTTGGCTGAAACGCAAAAAGCTGCAGAGAGTGTGATTGAAGCATTTCGTGGGCTGAACGCTAATATTCTGGCGCAGGAGTACATCGAAGAGGCTGGCGGTTCGGATATACGATGTTTTGTGGTGGGGAACCGAGTGGTCGCGTCGATCAAGCGTCAAGCGAAGGACGGTGAGTTCCGGTCCAATCTGCATCGGGGGGGGACGGCTACGATTGTCAAGATCACTCCGGAAGAGCGATCCACGGCGGTGCGGGCGGCAAAGATTATGGGATTGAGTGTTGCGGGTGTTGATCTGTTACGCTCGAATCAC
>JAADHD010000023.1 GCA_013152075.1 Verrucomicrobiota bacterium
GCTGCGATGCTCAATCCCGATGCACCCAATCCTTCAATCGAAGCGATTGTGCACGCCGTCATTCCACACAAATTTGTCGATCACACCCACGCCAACGCTGTGGTTGCGCTGACCAATAACAAAAACGGACGCGCGGTGATCGAAGAAGTTTATGGCTCACGTGTCATCGTCGTGCCGTATGTCATGCCCGGCTTTGACCTCGCCCTGGCTGTTCACAAGGCGATGCAGAAAGTGGAAGATCCCGCCAAGTTGGATGGCATGATCCTGATGAATCACGGAATATTCACTTTTCACAAGGACGCTAAAAAAAGTTACGAGCTGATGATCGAACTCGTGACTCTCGCAGAAAAATACCTGGCGAAAAAATCCAACCGCAAATCGAACAGCAAAGCCGCCCGTCTTCACAAACCGGCTGAAGACTTGCTACAACTAGCTGAACTGCGGCGTCAGGTCTCGCTCAAACGCGGCTGTGCGGTTTACGCCAGAATCAATCAGTCACGGGAAGCCGTCGCTTTTTCCAATTTAAAAAACGCCAGCTCACTCGCCACTCGGGGACCACTCACCCCAGACCACGTGATCCGCACCAAGCGCATTGCTTTGACCCATCAAGAAAATGATCCTGGGAAATCAGTCGAAAGATTTGCCACGGATTATCAAAAATACTTCACTAAGCACAACGACGGTTCACTCACCATTCTTGATCCCGCACCACGTTGGGCGGTCTGGGCCAAGCACGGAACCATCGCTTTTGGCGCGACGCTCGGCGAAACCAACATCATCAGAGACATCACCGAACACACCGTTCAGACCATCCAACAAACCGAGAACGCTTTTGAAGGAGGCTGGAAAGCCCTGCCTGCTGCCAAGATATTCGACATCGAATATTGGGAACTGGAACAAGCCAAGCTCCGTAAAAATTCAGCGGGTTCCAAACCCATTCACCAGGGAAAAATCGCACTCGTCACCGGAGCTGCCGCTGGCATCGGCTTCGCCTGCGCGGAGGCTCTCGCCCAGCAAGGCGCTAAAGTTGTCGCCCTCGATCTCAATCCCGACATCATTCCGCAGATGGAAAAAATCGGCGCGGATGCCATGATCGTAAACCTCACCGATGACAAAAAAGTTCTCGCAGCGGTCGAAGAAACTGTCCGTCGTTACGGCGGCATCGACATCCTGATATCCAACGCCGGTGTTTTTACCGCGGGCCAATATCTCGACGATCTGGAATCGCGGAACTGGGACCTATCAATGGCGGTGAATCTCACTTCCCACCAAAAGTTGCTCAAATGCACCATCCCCTATCTCAAAAAAGGCATCGACCCCGCAGTCGTTCTGGTCGGATCGCGTAACGTCAAAGCGCCGGGAGCTGGAGCCGCCTCTTACTCATGTGCCAAAGCCGGACTCACTCAACTATGCCGCGTCGCCGCACTCGAACTCGCGCCGAAAGGTGTGCGTTGCAACATCGTGCATCCGGATGCTGTATTCGACACCCAAATCTGGACCCCGGAAGTCCTCGCCCGCAGCGCAGAACGCTACGGCATCACGGTAGAAGAATACAAGTCCCGCAATTTGCTGAAAACGGAAATCAAAAGCCGCAACGTCGGCGAAATGGTATCCGCCATGGCCAGCCCCTTGTTCTCAAAAACCACCGGCGCACAGATCCCCGTGGATGGCGGCAATGACAGGGTGTTGTGAAGAAGAAGTTAGGAGGTAGAAGGTAGAATTAGCAGTCTAGGAAGCATCCTTCCGACCCAGCAAGCCCGATGAGCTGACAATGTGATAGCCCAGCGGCGCAGCCCTGGATTTAACGCACCTAGTGACCCAAGCCCTGAAAGGGCGTCACTGAATCGCCCTATCCACCCGAACCAGCAAGCCCGAAGGGCTGACAATGTGATAGCCCAGCGGCGCAGCCCTGGGTTTAATACGTCTAGTGACCCAAGCCCTAAAAGGACGTCGCCAAATCGTCCTATCCGCCCAACCCAGCAAGCCCGAAGGGCTGACAATGTGACAGCCCAGCGGCGCAGCCCTGGGTTTAACGCGTCTAGTGACCCAAGCCCTGAAAGGGCGTCACTAAGTCTCGCGTCAAATTAAAGTTTATTCAAAACCAAATCCTTAAACTGCACCTTCATCGGTGGACCGGAATGCATCTGCAAAGCCAGCACCCCTTTCATTTCGCGTTCACTCTCTTGCTCGTCAATCACCACTGAAGTGGTCTTCCCGTTAATTTTAACCGTCAATTTGTTACCCTTGAAGTGGATCCGGTATTCGTTCCATCCCCCTGCTTTATAAGCTTTCAGCAACGCATCGGCATCGGGCAACGGCGTGGACACTTTTTTCCCATCGGCCTTAATTACCGTTTTTTGCCCACGCAAGGCCAGCATCTTGCGGCCACGCTCATCGTAAACCGCACCCAAATAAGCCGCATCCGGCTGGCTCATATCAACCTGATACCCCTTCACATGACCATCCGCCTCCACTACACTTCTCACCTGAATCCCCGAATTGGCCTTAGGCCCACCCACCAGCCTGAACTTCACAATCAGCTCAAAATCCCCTACCTCTTCATGCCAGACCAGAAACTGGTTCTCCTTACACGGCTTCTCCACAGTGGATTCTGCAGTGATCGCTCCATCCCTCACCGACCAGAAACTCATGTCCGGTGCTTTCCACCCCTTTAAGCTCTTACCGTCGAAAATAGTCGCATCCTCTGCTACAGCGCCTGAAGCCAACACGCCCGTCACCAACAACGCCAACAACACCCTTTTTAATACCTTCATTTTCATGACGACATTGTCCGGTTCCCTCCCACCTCGGTCAACCACAGAAATCCCTATTTCATTCTCATTCATACCTTTGCGATTCTTAGCAAAGGTTTTATTAATCAACTAACCCGTTAAAGACTCGGTTGACACCATCCTCTTAAAACGAGTCTCTAGACCCCCGAATTCAGGCTTAGTCGATCTTCTACTCAGTGCTCCGGGAGAGTTCAATATCCCTGATCATCACAGTGACACGCCAGATATCCCCTTAATCGAAGACTGATATGACTTCGTATCTAGTTGATACCAATGTTTGGAGCGAGACATTGAAGGCGGTGCCAGCCCCTTGCGTTATCACGTGGATGAAACAGCACGAGTCTTCACTCTACATTTCTACCGTTGACGATTGGTGAATTGAAGTGAATTGAAATAGGGAATTGATCGCCTAGTTGAGGGAAAGCGTAAAAGAGCGTTTCAGCTATGGCTCTCGACACTGACTGCACGGATGAAGGGACGTGTTTTGAATTACAACACCTCGGTGGCTACCGTTTGGGGACAGTTGCAGGCTAAGTGTGAAACAGAAGACGTTCGTCTTCCAAGCCTTGACAGCCAAATTGCAGCGACCGCCCTTCGACACTCGCTTGTCATTGCGACCAGAAACGAAAGCGATTTCAGACAAACGGGTGCCAAGGTAGAGAACCCTTTTACCTTTTAGACCATCAAAGGACGAACAAAACTGGCTTCTATTTGAACCTACTCCGCACCCCGGTGCCCAAGGATCTTGACTGTCTGATTCAACTGATCAAACTCGATCGGTTTCTGAATCACCGTCACCGGTCCATTTGCCAGAATTCTAGTCAGAATCTCGCTGTCAGGATAGCCGGTTATAATCACTATTGGTAAATTCGGATCCACTTCTTTCAGCTTCACATAAAGCTCATCACCTGGAATGTCCGGCAATTTCAAATCGAGAAAGACCAGATCAAATTTTTGTTTTTTGGCAAAAGTAAGCGCTTCCTCACCGGTCCCGACCACTATACGTCCGAACCCGGCTTTCTTGAGAAATTGTTTGAAAAGTGTCTGCAAGGCTGGGTCATCATCCACTACCAGCACTGTCGGCTGACCACCCTCTTCATTCTTCAAAACATCCTTGTCGAGCAAACTACGCTTGATTCTCCACCGTCCGCCAATCTGAATCGCAGGCAATTGCCCTCTTTGAACCAGATAATACACAGTTGGCAGAGGAATGCGTAAATACGCTGAGGTTTCCTTCACCGTCATCAATTCCGGCAATTCTTCTTCCGTTGTCATTCGTTTGTTGTGTTCGTGTTACGGCAAAACCAAGGTCAAAAATAACTGTCCGGCTGTACGCGATCACTCACCTTCAACCGAGGAGACTCTCCAGCCTCCTGTAACTCATCCATTTTTTCGACCGTATAAATGCCATAATTAATGCACTTACAAGGTTTGCTTGAACCTAATACAAACGAAGGCACCTCCCCTGACAAGCAGAATTTCCATAATCTTTCAAATTTGCAGATCAATTCTCATTTTTGAAAAATTCAGAACTACTGGAATCGAATGCATCCATTGTTGCGTTCTTGTCACCTTCTCTTGTATAAAGCTCGCGAAGCGCTTGAATACACCATGAAAACTATCCCTTTTATAGCCCTCGCCTCGCTAATAATACTGAGCACTGGCTGTTCAAGCTTTCAGCCACGTCACACCCTCACTCAGACCTCAACCATCGACGCCCTTCTTGCAGGTTCCTACGATGGCACCATGACTTGCCGCGAACTGCTGACTAAAGGAGATTTCGGCCTGGGCACTTTTGATCACCTCGACGGTGAAATGCTGATTCTGGACGGCCAGGTTTATCAGATCAAATCAGACGGAAAAGTCTATCAGCCCTCGCTTGATCTAACTACCCCTTTCGCTGCGGTATGTCAGTTCTCACCGCAAGAGAGCTTCACCCTTCCGGGTAAATCTGATGCCGAAGCGGTCAAACGTTTCCTCGATCAGAAAGTGCCTGATAAAAACACCTTTTGCGCCATAAAGATAAAGGGCACTTTCCGTAAAATGCACACACGCTCCGTGCCTGCTCAGAAAAAACCCTACCCATTGCTGGCGGATGTTGCTGCACATCAACCTGAATTCCGCATGCAGAATATTTCAGGAACCATTGTCGGTCTGAGGAGCCCTCCATTCGTAACTGGAATCGGAGTGCCTGGTTATCATCTGCATTTCATCAGCGACGACCGGAAACAAGGTGGACACGTGCTTGGCTTCGAATTGACCCAGGGCATGGCTTTTACCGACGTCTGCAACCAATTCCACCTCATCCTCCCTGAAGGCTCAGAGGAATTCCATCAGCTTGACCTCTCAAAAGACCGCAGTAAGGAACTAAAGCAAGTTGAGCAATGAAGTCCCTTTGACGCTCATCGCTGATTTCCATTTGCTTCCCTGATTTCCTCCGTGCAAAGTAAATATTGTGAAAACAACCACCCCATTCAAATCAACTCTACTTTACTCCTTCTGTCTATTCACTAGCCTCGCCCTGCATTTAACCAATCTTGCCGCCAAAGAAGACTGGCCCGAATTTCGTGGTCCCGGCGGACAAGGACACTCAAATGCGAAAAACGTACCGGTAAAATGGAGCGCCAGTAAAAACGTCGCGTGGAAAAGCAACATTCCCGGTATTGGCTGGTCGACGCCCATTGTCGTCGGTTCTAAAATCTACCTCACCACTGCCATCCCGGAAGGTAAGAACAACTACACTCTCCATGCCCTATGCGTGAATGCTGAGGATGGTAAAATCCTCTGGGACGTGGAAGTCTTTGGTAAACAGGAGGGCAAACCTGCCCGAATGCACAAAAAAAACAGCCATGCTTCTGCTTCACCCATTTTTGAAAAGGGTAAAGTCTATGTGCATTTCGGCCATGACGGAACCGCCTGCCTGAATGCCGAAGACGGCAAGACCATTTGGAAAACAAAAATCGAATACAGTCCCGTGCATGGTAATGGCGGCTCTCCGGTTATCGTCGATGACCTGCTCATTTTTAGTTGCGACGGCAAGGATGCCCCCTTCATCATTGCTCTCGACAAAAACAGCGGCAAAAGAAAATGGAAAACTGCGCGGAATGTGGAAGTGGCCCGTAACTTTTCTTTCACCACCCCGCTGTTGATCGAGGTCAATGGCAAGCGCCAACTGATCAGCCCCGCCAGCGGGGCTGTCATTGCCTATGACCCGGACACGGGTAAAGAAATCTGGAGATGCAGTTATGGCGAAGGTTACTCAGTAGTCGCTCGCCCACTGTATGCTCACGGATTGATCTATGTCAGCTCCGGTTTCAATCGCGCCAAACTCATGGCGATCCGCGCCGATGGAAAAGGCGATGTCACCAATACCCACGTCGCCTGGGAACACGATGAGAAAGACGTACCCAAAGAATCCACGCCCATCATAGTCGATGACTTATTTTTCATGAACGATGATAAAGGAACGGCCACCTGCATGGATGCCAAAACCGGCGAGGTTTTCTGGCAGGAACGCCTGACTAAGAACAACTATTCAGCTTCACCCGTTTATGCAGGCGGGTTGATCTACTTCCATGATGAAAAAGGGGTCACTACTGTGATCAAACCAGGAAAAAATCTGGAGGTGGTTGCGACGAATGATTTGCAAGAGCATGGACTTTCTTCATTCGCAGTTACTGACGGGTCACTGTTCATCCGCACGGACTCCTCTCTCTACCGAATCGGAAAACCCTAGCAACTTTGAACGTCACCGAATTTAATCGCAACGCTTGGAATTTCCAATCGATGGAAGGATGCCGTTGGAGCACCCCGGTTGCCCCTGAGGTTATCGACCAAGCACTGACCGGCAAGTGGCAGGCCGTCCTGACCCCCAACAAACCCGTCCCCGAATCATGGCTTCCTGATTTAAAAAATCTGGACCTGCTCTGCCTCGCCTGCGGAGGCGGACAACAGGTGCCGGTATTCGCAGCTGCCGGCGCCAAAGTGACCTCATTCGACAACTCCGATGTGCAGCTTGAAAAAGATCAACTCGTCGCCGACCGGCACGACTTGAGTATCACTACCCTTCAAGGCGATATGGCCGACCTTTCTGAGCTCGAAGACGCCTGCTTCGAGCTCATTTTTCACCCGGTCTCCAATGTTTTTGCTCCAGACGTCCTGCCGATTTGGAAAGAATGTTTTCGCGTTTTGAAACCGGGAGGCTCCCTACTGTCAGGTTTCATGAATCCCTCCTTTTTCCTCTTTGATCACGAACGAGGCGAGAGCACCGGCGAACTGGTCATCAAGTATCCCCTGCCCTATTCAGATCTCGACTCCCTACCGGAAGACAAACTCTCTGATCAAATAGAAGCCAACCTCAGCCTCGAATACAGCCACAGCCTGGAAGACCAGATCGGCGGCCAAACCCGAGCGGGCTTTTTGATCGCCGATCTCTACGAAGACACCTGGGACGACGAATCCACCGCCCTCAATCCCTATATGCCAACATTCATGGCAACACGGGCGATGAAGCTGTCCTCTTAACACAACTCAATGAAAACCACGCACTACTCCTTTGCCTGCCTCTTGTGCATCCTGCTCACATCCTGCGCTTACAAAGACGAGCCTACCTACAACAACTCCAAGGGGGAAAAGTTTTGCAGCCTGCACCACCAACGACTCATCAGCGACAACGGCTTTGCTCAAAGCCCCGAAGTCTGCATCCTGCCCACGGATGAATACACCGCCATCGCCGCCACTTTCCCCAACCACAACAGCGATCTCGCTGAGCAAAAATCCGAGCTCTACACCCTCCCCGTCAAATACAGCTACTGCCAATCTTGCCGGGACGATCTAAGCAAAAAGCTTAAAAATTAATCCCCCCCTTCATTCATAAACCTTCACCCTCTTATTAGCGTTCATTCGCGCTTCTCTTAAGACGCCTCAACCCACCTCCAAAAAATTCTTCAGCAAGCTCTTCCCTTCTTTCGTCAAAATTGACTCCGGGTGAAACTGCACCCCGTAGAGCTCATGCTCACGATGTTTCAAACCCATCACCTCCCCTTCTTCGGTCTCAGCGGTTATTTCCAGAAAATCCGGAATTGTATCACGCTTCACGATCAGCGAATGGTAACGAGTCGCTTCAAAGGGATTCTCTAATCCTTTGAATAGACCATCGTCGTGATGTTTGATCGGTGAGGTTTTGCCATGCATCAGGCGATCAGCTCGGACCACCTCCGCACCGTAGACATGTCCCAGACATTGATGTCCCAGGCACACTCCAAGCAATGGCAAGCTCTCACCAAACTCACGAATCACATCACAGCTGATCCCTGCTTCATTCGGCGTACATGGCCCTGGTGAAATACAAATCCGCTGCGGATTTTTCTCCCTTATCTCATCGATGGTGATTGCATCGTTACGGTAAACTTCCAGTTCCGCGCCCAGTTCACCAAAGTACTGGACGAGATTGTAAGTAAAGGAATCGTAATTATCGATGACTAACAGCACAGCTTCAAAAATATAAGAGTTACAGTTCAGCGAGTTGTCTCGCTCTAGCGATCGCACGCATCATTCCCCGGGCTTTGTTGACGGTTTCTTCATACTCACTTTCCGGCACAGAGTCGGCGACAATACCTGCGCCCGCCTGCACATAAGCTTTCCCGCCTTTCATTACAACCGTGCGCAAGGCAATACAGGAATCCGAGTTGCCATCAAAACCAAAATAGCCCACAGCCCCTGCATATGCACAGCGTTTACTCTCCTCCATCTCATTGATAATCTGCATCGCTCTAACCTTGGGACTGCCTGATACCGTCCCCGCCGGAAAAGTTGCCCGCATCACGTCATATGCGTTTTTGTCATCCATCAACCGACCTTCCACATCCGACACAATGTGCATGACATGGCTAAATTTTTCAATAATCATGAAATCCGTGACTTTTACCGAATCGTAACAAGCCACTCGTCCCACATCATTTCTCGCCAGATCAATCAACATGATGTGCTCGGCACGTTCCTTGGGGTCAGCAAGCAAATCATCAGCCAAAGCCTGATCATCTTCCGCGGTGTCACCCCGTTTGCGCGTTCCTGCAAGAGGACGAATTTCTATCTTCTTATCAATCGCCCGCACATGAACTTCCGGCGAACTTCCCACTAGCGAGAAATCATCGTCGAACTGCAGGCAAAACATATAGGGCGAAGGGTTCACGTGCCGCAAAGCCCGATACAAATCCACCGGGCTTCCTCCGTAGTCTGCCGCAAAGCGCTGGGACGGCACCACCTGAAACACATCTCCAGCATAAATATATTCCTTCGCCTTTTCCACCATCGCCTCGTAAGCCTCCTTGGTAGTATTGCTCTCAGGCTCAATTTCTTCCGCCTCAGCCAAAGCAACCAATGGCTCGAACTGCAACGGTTTGGACAAACGACCAATCAGTCCCTCGATCTTCTCACCAGCAGCTTCGTAAGCTTTCTCCACAGAATCATAATCATCAACACAGATGTTGGCGACCAGTTGCATCCGCCGATAACGATGATCAAAAATCACCAAGGTATCGGTCACCATGAAGATCATATCAGGAACTCCAAGTTCATCTTTTGGCGGCGCTGGAATGCTAGGTTCAAAAAAACGCACCATGTCGTAAGCCAGGTAGCCCACCGCTCCGCCATCAAAAACCGGCAGTTCGCTATTCCTGACTGGCCGATAAGCTTGCATGATCCTCTCCAGTTCATGCAAGGGATCTCCCTTAGCTTCATCCAGATGATATTCTTCGACCTCAGTTCCAGTAGTCAGCTTGATCTCGCGCCCTCTTGCTTCAAAAACCATTCGTGGCCCACTACCGAGAAAAGAGTAACGCCCGATTTCCTCGCTGCTGTCCGCCGATTCCAACAAAAAACATGGCCCGCCATCAGCGCTGATTTTCTGAAAAGCCGAAACTGGGGTTTCATAGTCCGCCACCAGTTCGGTGTACACGGGAATCAGGTTCCCCTGTTCACACAGCGAACGGAACTCATCCAGTGATGGTTTTAATGGTGTCATCTAAAATTTAATAAACCCTGATTGGCTCGGGAAGATGCACGTAGTCGGTCGATTTGTAAAACGAAGTTCCAACTTCGTTTAGTTCGTTTTTCATCGCTAACAACAACGAAGCGGGATCGTCTTTTTCCTATTCTGCCCTGCCAATATTCGTTCAGAATTTAATTGCCGCATCACTCAATTCCGCCACCTCCCGCAACGCCATCGGTTCCTTCTGGGATGCACAACTTACATTCACATGTCCGCAGCCTGCCGCCTCTAGTGCTTTCCTCACAAAACCTTCTGCCACTTCAGCCGTATTACAATCACTGCTCAAGTGCCCCAAGACCACCCGACACATATCCGGCGAAGCAGTGGAAACCGCCAGTTCCGCCGCCTGACTATTCGACAAGTGGCCATGTCGCGATGCTATCCTTTGTTTGATCGCCCAGGGCCGACGCAAATCTTCCTGCAACATTACTTCATCATAATTG
>JAADHD010000053.1 GCA_013152075.1 Verrucomicrobiota bacterium
GATAAAGGGGCTTTTATATTATGATGGATAATCGATTCGCGAGTAGAATGTGGTGCTTTTTTGTTATTGTTTGCAGCTCTCTGCAAGTGGGCGTGAGGGCTGAGCCTGCGGCGACATCAGACAAAAAGCAGGAGTCTGCAATCAAGCGGGAGGCAGGTAAGGATCGCCGCACGGACAAAAGGCCTGCTCTGGCCGACATGTCCGCTACAGATAAGGAGGCGATGAGGAAAGCTTTGCGGGCGGTGTGGGAGAACCCTGAAGTGATGCAGGCGCGGGATGAGGTTAAGCGGGCGACAGAGACTTTTCATCAGGCGATTCGCAAAGCCGTGGGCGAGGAGAATCCCCGGATGGCTGTTTTGGTAGAAAAAATGCACAGGGGAGGGAAATCGAGAGACTGGGGAAAAAAACGTCCAGGGCCCGATGGACGAACTGGTCGTCCCCCTATGGGTAGAGCACCGGGGGCGAATCATGGAGCGGGGCCGGCGGGTGATGGGAGAGGGATTGGCCCAGCGGGATTTATGGCTTTTTCCGGAGATTTTTCCAAAGAGGAAAAAACGCGCCTTGAGCAGGCTAGAAAAAAAGCAATGGAGTCAGAAGGATTTCGTCAAGTTCAGCAGGATTTACGGGTTTTGCTGAAACAGGGGGAAGAATTGCGCAAAAAACGAGTGGAAATGTTTCAGCGGACCCGGGTGGCCATGACTCGTGCGATGCTTGAGGCTGACCCTGAGATCAAGCCGCTGTTGCAGCGGATAGAAAAAGGCAGGAAGGAGCGCTAGCTTTCGCTGACCCTCGAAGCAACGTCATTTTCGGCTTTAAATTGCTGTAAATCGTTGTTATACGGGGATTGGCGAGTGTTTTCAGGCGTAAATTTACGCCGTTTATTACACTGAGTGCCCAGTTCGGTTTGAACTTCCAAGAGGGAGCTTTTTGAAATCGTAGGAGCATGGGGGCACTGAGGTGCGCAGAGAGGCGTGTAATAATGATGCAAAATCGCTTGGGAAGGGCTTTTCAGGGCAGAAAATCATTAAGATTTGCTTAGTTTTTAGGCTTGCTTATAAAGGGGTATGGAGATTATAATACCGCCCATTGTTGTTTAAGTAATTATGGAAATTAGAATTAGTAGCATTTTTTTCTAATAATACGAATTAACAGAATGTAACTCGTTGATGTGTCGATGGTTTTTTCAATTTATCCTTGTTCCGCAAAGGGCGACCGAAATCCGGTTTGTTCCTCGGCTCGCTTGGGTCCATCGAAAACCATTGTCGAATACGTGGAGAGGGGAGTGGGCGTGAGTGTTCGGCAAGAGGGTGAAATGGGTCAAGAGGGCGATGCCTTGCCGGGGAACAGTGATGTTTATCACGTATCAGTTCTTGCAGACGAGGTGTTGCGTGCTTTGGCCGTGGCTGAGGGGGATGTGGTATTTGATGGGACGCTTGGCGGTGGAGGACACAGTGAGCGCTTGCTTGAAGCCGGGGCCCGGGTGATTGCCTGTGATCGAGACCCAGCTGCTTTGGCTTACGCGAACGAACGTTTGTCCGGATATGGGGAGCGATTCGACGCTTATCACGGTAATTATGATCAAATGGATCAGTTACTGGAGCAAGCGGGCGAGGCTTGTGGGGTGGATGCGATCATTCTGGATCTTGGAATTTCTTCGAGGCATGTGGATGACGGTGAGAGAGGGTTTTCATTTGCTAAGGATGGTCCGCTGGATATGCGGATGGATTCTACCGCTGAACTGACGGCTGAAAATTTGGTGAATGAGGAGGATGAGGCTGAGCTCCGGCGAATATTTTGGGAATACGGTGAGGAGCGATCAACTCGCGCAGTGGTAAGGGCGATTGTGAAAGAGCGGGCGGACAAGCGGATAAAGACGACGGGACAGTTGGCGGATTTGATTGAAACAGTGATTCCGAGAAGAGGAAGGCGACATCCGGCGACCAAGATTTTTCAAGCTTTGCGAATTGCGGTGAATGACGAATTGGGGCATTTGCAGCGCGCATTGGTGAAGACCGTGTCTTGCCTGAAACCGGGAGGGCGTTTGGCGGTGATTTCTTTTCATTCACTTGAGGACCGAATCGTGAAGCGTTTTCTGCGTAAGCATAGTCTGACTACCCTGGATCGGCCGGAATGGCCTGAGCCCAAGCCGAATCCGGAATGCTTTTTTTCGCTGCCGATGAGAAAACCGTGCGTCCCGGGGGCGTATGAGTTGGAGGTCAACGCGCGAGCTCGGAGCGCTAAATTGCGCGTAGCGCTACGGCTGGGCACTGCCGATGAATAAAATTTTATAAATCAGAATAAAAAGTTATGCAAAATAATCAATATCAAAACAGTCTCCAGTTCGCATCAATGGTGCGATGGGTGTTTTTGTTAATTGTATTCGGTGCGCTGGGAGCGTCATTTGTCTATATCCGCAACCGGCATGTGGCGAAGGGCGATGAGATCCGTGCGCATGAATATGTCATTCATGATTTGGATCAAGAAATTGAAATGCTGGAGCTCAGAATTGCAGGGTTGATGGATCGCAATGAGTTGGCTAGGCAGTTGTATCATCATGATAGCGAATTGCGGGAAATCGAATCGACGCAGGTGATTACGATGCGAGCGGGGGAAGTGGGGCCGAGCTCGGCAGTAGCGGCAAATAATTAAGGTAGAATTGGGTCTGATATTCAGAATGCTAAGCGATTGAAATTTTTGTCCGAGTGAAAACTACTGCTACAGATGATTCCAAATTGCGCTCCAGAATGGTGCTGGTGTGTGTCGGGATCACTGTGTTGTTCAGTATTTTATCAGCCAGGCTGGTTCATCTTCAGATGGTTCAGCATAAACGTTACTCCGAGGTGGCGGAGAGCTATTATGTTCGCAAAGAAGTTTTGCCGGCGTCTCGCGGTGTGATTACAGATCGTAATGGGGAGTTACTGGCAAGAAGTCAGACGGTTTACACTTTGTATGCGGACGCCTATCATCTGCGCTCGCACATGATAGGTTCTTGTGGGGTAGCTGCTGCGGAGGGAATGGGCCCGAGGGCGGTTCGTCGTAAATATTCCCGCCAGGAAATTCAGAAAAAGTATATGGAGCGGGTGATCTCGGTGATGGCGGAGCCTTTGGGGTATTCGACTACGAAACTTCGGCGTTTATTAGTGGCTAAGGAAACGGGAGAAGTGATTTTGGCTAAAGGACTTGAGGAAGATTCACGCCGCCGTTTGCAGAAGGTTTTGGAGGAGGGAACTGTGGGCGGCATTTATTTCAAAACGGGTTCTCGTCGATTTTATCCGAGCCCGCATGCATTGACACATGTTATTGGTTATGTTGATGAAAAGGGGAATGGAATGGAGGGGGTGGAAAAAGTGTTTGATGAGCGGATGAAGGGGGAGGACGGCTACCGGAAGATTGAGAGAGATCGCCGGGGGCATGAAATTCGAGCTTTTCGGAGGGAAACGGCTGTGCCGAAAGACGGACTGAATGTAGAGCTGACGATTGACATGGGGCTTCAGACTCGTCTGGAAGCTGTCGTGGAAGAGGCGTGGCAGAAATATACACCCGAGAAGATGACGGCTGTGATTATGGACCCGTTTACGGGAGCGGTTCTGGCTATGGCGAGCCGACCTCATTTTGACCTGAGCACCCGGAAGGGCGCGCGGGGTAATATTGCGGTGAGCGACCGATATGAGCCGGGATCGACATTCAAAATCGTTGCTTTGTCAGCTGCGTTAGAGAGTCGAGCGATCAATCCTCATACGAACATTTTTTGCGAATGGGGAAGCTGGCGAACGGGAGGCATGGTGGTGAAGGACCATCACCCCTATGGCAATCTGACGGCTGAGGGAGTGATCATGAAATCGAGCAATATCGGTATTTACAAAATTGCCCGAACAGTTGGGAAAAAAACATTTTTTGAATACATGCAGAAATTTGGTTTTGGGGAACGGACAGGAATTGACCTGACCTCTGAGAGTGCGGGCCGGATTTTTCCGCCTGAAAAATGGAGTCGCCCGTCTTTTGCCAGCATGTCGAGAGGTTACGAGGTGGCGGTGACGCCGATTCAAATGGCGACGGCTCTGGGAGCTGTTGCAAATGGGGGGGAGTTGATGAAACCGATGTTAGTTAGGAAAATAACGGATAACAATGGCGAACTGGTAGAGAAATTTGAGCCGAAGGTGCTGCGTCGAGTGATCAGCGAAAAGACCGCGCAACAGGTAAGAGAGGCGATGGTGAAAGTGGTCTCTGAAAAGGGCACGGCCAAAAGAGCCAAAGTTGAGGGTTATGTGGTAGCAGGTAAAACCGGCACGGCACGTAAAGTGGCCAAAGGTGGCCGAGGTTATCTGGTGGGTCAGTATGTGGTGTCGTTCATGGGGTTTCTGCCGGCTGAGAATCCTCAGTTTACTGCCTTAGTTATGATCGATGATCCGCATGCGCAAGGGATCAAGCTTTATGGCGGAACCATTGCGGCGCCTGTATTTGCGCAGCTCGCTCAGGAAGCTGTGAATTATCTGAATATACCGCCAACGGTGCCTAAAGCGGAACTGACGGCTTCTAATTCGACTGGAAAATAAAACGTATTGATGCAGCTGAAAGAACTCATAGAAGATCTACACGTTAAGAGCGCGAGTGGGGTGATGGCTACTGACATAACGGGAATCGCTTATGATTCCCGTAAAGTGTCTCCCGGACAGATGTTCGTGGCTCTTCGTGGGGAGAAGGTAGATGGATATAAGTTTGTCGATCAGGCGGTGAAAGCAGGGGCGGCGGCAGTGATGTCTGAAGAGCCCGCTCCTTCGGATGCAGCGGTTCCCTGGGTGCATGTGAAAGATGCTCGACAGGCAATGGCTTTGGCTGCGACGGTATTTCACCATGATCCCTCGGAAAGCTTGGTGGTGGCCGGGGTGACCGGAACCAACGGCAAAACGACGACAGCTTATTTGTTGCATCATCTTTTAAAGAGTGTGTGGCGACGTTGCGGGTTGATGGGGACGATTGGAGTGGAAACTGGAGGAGAGTGCTTGCCATCTTCTCTCACCACTCCCGAATCTGTGGAAATTCAAAAACTGCTGGCACAGATGTCAGAGGAGGGGTGCCGTGGGGCGGTGATGGAAGTGTCGTCACACGGTTTGGCACAGCATCGAGTGGATGGGATTCGTTTTTCTGTCGGGGTGTTTACCAATTTGAGTCAAGATCACATGGATTTTCATGGTGATATGGAGTCGTATTTTAATGCGAAAAAACGGCTCTTTGAAATGATGGTCGAACAGCAAGGAGGGGATTGCGCGGTAAAGGGAGCGACCATGGTTGTGAACACGGATGACCGTTTTGGTAAGAGACTGGCTGAAATCGAGTTTTCCGGAGTTAGTATGGTGACCTACGGAATGGGAGCTTCCTGTGAGTTTCGTGCTACTGACGTTCGTTCTGATTTGAACGGGACGGTATTCCAGTTGGAAATGCCACAGCGCGCGATGCTGGTAAGGACACCTTTGATTGGGCGGTTTAATGTTTATAACGCCCTGGCAGCTTTGGCGGCGGCTCATGGCTTGAATATGAATCTGCGGGAGGCGGTGGCGAATCTGGCGGATGCTCCGCAAATTCCTGGACGGCTTGAATCGGTGGGTGGCAGGCAGATCAATTTTCGCGTGTATGTGGATTACGCGCACACTCCGGATGCTTTGGAAAAAGCACTGGTGACTATAAGGGAATTGAGCCCGGAAAAAATCATTACGGTGTTTGGTTGCGGTGGAGACCGAGATCACCAGAAGCGGCCTTTGATGGGAAAAGTGGTGGATCAATTGAGCGATGTGGCTTTTGTCACCTCTGATAATCCACGTTCCGAAGAGCCGGGGGAAATCATTGAGCAGGTGGCCGCGGGTATGACGCAGGGCAAATATGAGGTGGTCGAAGATCGGCGTGCGGCGATTCGAGCAGCGATCGACATGGCTGGGGCCAGGGATATAGTTTTGATCGCAGGCAAAGGGCACGAAGATTATCAAGAAATCAAGGGGGAGAGGGAGCCGTTCGATGATCGTCAAGTGGCGCGCCAGTATATTGCTGCAACGGTTGAGGATCGTGACGAGCGCGAACGTGAGAAGGATCGGGAACGCAGAGAAGAAAGGAGGCCGCTTAGATGAAGGCTTTGCCGGTTAGTTTGCTTACTGCTATGAGCGGGGGGAGCTTGATACAAGGGCGCCCTGCGGATTTGGTTGCAGGGGTTTCTAAAGATACTCGCGATTTAGCGCAGGGTGAGATTTACGTGGCCTTGTCCGGTGAGAATTTTGAGGGGCATGATTTTGTTAGGCAGGCTGAGAAAAGTGGTGCAGCGGGAGTTCTTGTTAGTCAGTTATCCGCTGCTACCGAAGAGCTTTCAGGAGCTGTGATTCACGTCAAGGATACTCTGCGTGCGCTGCAGGAATTAGCGCGCAACTACCGACTTGCTTTGGGTGGGTTGCAGGTTGTTGGAGTGACAGGTAGCAATGGGAAAACGAGCACCAAAGATTTTATCGCTGCGGTATTGGGGCAGGATCACAAAGTCAATGCAACGCTGGGAAATTTGAACAATCACATTGGATTGCCGTTGACGATCTTAAATACCGGTGTTGATGACACAGTGGGCGTTTGGGAAATGGGAATGAGCAATCCAGGGGAGATCGAGCTGTTGGCAGAAATGGCTAGACCTGACATCGGAGTGATTACTAATGTCGGAGTGGCTCACATTGAGTTTATGAAATCGCGTGAAGCGATTGCAGAAGAAAAAGGAATGTTGGCTGAAAGCCTTTCTGCGGAAGGTTGGTTGATTTTATCTGAGGAGGATGAATTTACGGCGTCCATTGCTGAGCGAACGCTTGCGAAAGTAATGACAGTGGGGATTGGTTGCGGTGATCTGCGGGCTAAAAACCTGGAGGAAACGGCGACGGGAACAAAGTTTGATTTGGTGAATGCCGAGGGGGAAATCACGCAAGTTGAAATATCAGTTCCGGGTCGACACATGGTTGTGAATGCTTTGCTGGCAGCAGCTGTTGGGCGGGTCATGGGAGTGGACAATCATGGTATCGCTTGCGGATTGAAGGATGCTCAACTGACAGGAGGTCGTCTTCAGCGTCGTGACATCAATGGCTTTGATATTTTGGATGACAGTTACAATGCAAATCCGGATTCGATGCGCGCGGCATTGCAAACTCTAGGTGGTTTGTCATGTGAGGGCCGTCGTATCGCGGCACTTGGAGTGATGGCTGAGTTGGGAGAGTTGGCGGAGAACGAGCATCGTAATCTGGGCGCCGAGGTTGAAAATTCGG
>JAADHD010000387.1 GCA_013152075.1 Verrucomicrobiota bacterium
GCGAATGCTTTGCTGGCCCGTGGACCGCGCTTTCGCCTAGATGCAGAAGTGATCCGAGATCAGGCGTTGGCGGCCGGCGGAGTGTTGTTGAATAAGATTGGTGGGCCAGGGGTGAAACCTTATCAGCCTGCTGGTCTGTGGAAAGCGGTGGGGTATACTGGTAGTAATACTCAGACATTTTCACAGGATTATGGTAAGGCTTTGTTTCGCCGTAGCATCTATACCTTTATTAAGCGAACGGCTCCTTCGCCGAGCATGAGTTTGTTCAATGCGCCGAACCGCGAAAGTTGTGTGGTGGCTCGTGAGCGAACCAATACGCCACTGCAGGCACTTGCGCTGATGAATGATCCTCAATACATCGATGCCGCTCGTCATCTAGCGATCAGGACCGCCAATCATGGCAAAACGTTGGATGAGCGAATTGCTTATCTCTCTCGGATTCTATTGGCCCGTCCGCTGAGTGGAGATGATCTGGCAGTGATGAAAAGTTCTTACCAGGCATTTGAGAAAAGTTATCAAAAGGATGCTGCTGCAGCGAAAGCATTGAGCGGCGAAGGGCTACAATCGCCTGAGAATAAAATGAACCCAGTAGAGCTGGCGTCGTGGATCATGCTATCGAATCAGATGCTGAACCTGGATGAAGTGATTAACAAAAACTGAGATGAACCCGATCAACGAATACATACAACAGGAAACCCGGCGGCAGTTTTTCGGCAAGTCGGCAATGGGGCTGGGAACAGCCGCCTTGGCTTCATTAATGGGACGCAATTCCCTCAACGCAGCGCGATCATCGGGAGTGGCTGGTGGTGCGGTGCCCCCTGAATTTCGCCACTTTGCGCCCAAGGCCAAACGAGCGATTTATCTCTTCATGGCGGGTGCTCCGGCACAGGTGGACTTGCTGGATTACAAGCCGGAGATGAGGAAATGGTATGATAAGGATTTGCCTGAGACGGTTAGGGATGGTCAGCGCCTGACCACGATGACGTCCAAGCAGAAACGTTTCCCGATTGCGCCGTCGATTTACGATTTCAAGCAGCATGGCCAATCTGGCACATGGGTGAGTGAGCTGTTGCCTTACACCGCGCAGATGACTGATGACATGGCTGTGGTAAAATCCATGTGGACGGAAGCGATCAATCACGACCCTGCTATCACCTACATCCAGACGGGAAACCAGGTTCCGGGTCGGCCAAGTCTTGGCGCGTGGCTGAGCTACGGGCTGGGAAGTGAGAACGAAGATTTGCCTGCTTTTGTGGTGCTGAACTCCAGCTGGAGCGGAAGAAAAGAAGCCCAGGCTTTGTATGAGCGTTTGTGGGGTAGTGGATTTCTGCCGTCGAAACACCAGGGAGTGGCTTTGCGCTCGCAGGGAGATCCGGTTCTCTATCTTTCCAATCCGAAAGGGGTGGATGCGAACCGTCGTCGCATGATGCTTGATGGCTTGAGAAAGATGAACGAAAACCAGTATCTGCGTGGAGGAGATCCCGAGACTCAGGCGAGGATCGCTCAATATGAAATGGCCTTTCGTATGCAGACTTCGGTTCCGGAGTTGACCGATATGAAATCGGAACCCAAAAGCACTTTTGATATGTATGGTGAGGATTCAAAGAAACCCGGAACCTTTGCCTATAATTGTTTATTGGCCCGACGGATGGCTGAGCGAGGGGTGCGTTTTACCCAAATCTTTCATCGCGGCTGGGATCAACACGGCGGGTTGCCGAAGGATTTGCCCAAGCAATGTATGGATGTGGATCAGGCATCCTGGGCACTGGTTCAGGATCTCAAGCAACGCGGTTTATTGGAAGATACCTTGGTGATCTGGGGCGGTGAATTTGGCCGCACGATTTATTGTCAGGGAGGATTGACGAAGAAAAATTATGGAAGAGATCACCATCCGCGTTGTTTCAGTATCTGGATGGCCGGTGGCGGAATAAAAGGCGGCGTGGTTCATGGAGAGACGGACGAGTTCAGTTACAATGTGGTGAAAGATCCGGTGCATATTAATTCTTTGAATGCTACTATTTTGAATCAACTGGGTATCGATCACGAGCGTTTCAGCGTGAAACATCAGGGGCTCGATGCTCGCTTGACCGGAGTAGAAGAGGCACCGTTGATCAAGGGTATCCTAGCCTGACGTAGAAGGGGAGAGCGCCTCTAATGGGCGCGGATAACAGGTAGGGAAACGGAGTTTTGCTTTCATACGTAATTTGGTTGATTTTTTATGGTATGCTACCCCGAAGCAGCCGATTCAGGAGAGGTGGTATAAGAATTAATCATTTGGAATTAGGAATTAATGGGATAAAATCCCATCATCATGAAAGTAGGAATCATTACAGTTTCGGATAGGGCGTCGGCTGGGGAATATAAAGACGATGGCGGCCCGGCCTTGAAAAAAGCCTGTGCGGAAAGGAATTGGGAAGTGGGGGCGGAGGCGGTGATCCCTGATGACTTGGAGCGAATACAAGCGACCATTCTTTCGTTTAGTGCACAAGGTTGCGGATTGGTTTTGACGACCGGTGGGACGGGCATTACCGAGCGGGATGTGACTCCTGAGGCGATTCGTGGAATCATGCGTGTTGAAATACCGGGTTTTGGTGAGACGATGCGGATGAAATCTCTGGCGATTACGCCGAATGCGATTTTGTCGCGCAATTTGGCTGCGGTGGTGAGCTCGTCCCTGGTGCTTGCTCTTCCCGGCAAGCCGACAGGTGCAGTGGAATGCTTGGAGTTCGTTGAGGGAGCGATTGAGCACTCGGTGAAATTGGCGATGAAGGAACCGACTTCCTGTTAGGGCTAGAAAATTTGGAACCGCGGATTTCGCGAATAATCGCGGATAAAATTAAAGAGAAAGAAGCTGCTCATCATACCGGAAGAGCTGAATTGTCACCAAATTTGTTCAGAAAGTATCTGAGATGAGCTGGATGTAGCGCAGGCCGCTGTTGGTGAGTTTGGCGTCGGCTCCGATTCCGCTGAGGCGGGACAAAGTGTTGTAAGAATGACTGACAGGAGAGTCTTTCACCCAGGTGATAACCGGGCGGGAGATTTTTTTGGGATATGGCCGGATCTCCATCGGTAGTCCAGAGCTGCTGAAAGTGATCTCCCAGACAGAAGAGGATTTCCCTGGTTCCAGGCCCTGTTCTAACCAGGGATAGCGTTTTGCGATAGGCAACGATCGATTGTGTTTGGTGGGCACGGCGACTTTGTAATATGCGCCGGCCATGCGAATGAAGCTGGGTAGAGTTAGTTGGGAGTTTTCCTTGTGGCTGTGAAAAAGTCCGGCGATATCCATGCCCGAAAGGTTGAGCCCGCTGTGAATGTTGTGGTGATTGGGAGAGCGGAAATATTTTTTATACCAGGTTTCGAATCGTTCACTTAGCATCATCCCGAATTCGAGATGTACGTGCGCGCGTTCACGATTGATACCGGCGCCGGTGTAACCCAGCTTTCCCAGAGTGGAACCTCGCTTTACTTTATCGCCTGTAGAGACTGATATCGACCGGAGGTGGGCGTATAGGGAATAAAAAGGTCCGTCACCCCAGTCGTGTTTGATAACGATGTAGTTACCGTAATTGGAGCGACCACTTACTTTATTGGTGTAGGCGACGATGCCTTCTGCGAGGGAGCGCACATCGTCCAGGGGTTGATTGTTTTTGTCGCGATGGGCAGGTCTAATGGCCTTCGTGGAAACGGGTGAAGATGATGCCATGTGAAGTGCGTCGTTGATTGCGGACAAAACCATAGCGTCCAGCGGTCCATGGTCGTGAGCTCACCCCCTCGAAGCTTCGATTGGTGTACATGTAGAACTGAGAGGGATCACGGGAAAAAATCGTATTGTTGTCCGTGGGCAAATCCAGTTGGAAAGCTTTTTTATTGTCGAGAACCTGCGCGCTTGCGGAATGGAAAGTTAGCAGAGGAAACAGTGCGACGATGCAGGTGTTTATATATCTCCGGTAAAGCGCAGGCATAGAGGGTGAGTAGGCTGGGGAGCGTAGCGTAGCGGGAAAGGTGTGGCTAACGGGAGCGTGGGCCACCACCCGGTTGCACGACTTTTTCCGCATGAGGAATAATTTTGTCCAGTGTCTTGAGGTGATCCTGAGTCAGGCCTTCCCAGACAGTGATCACCCCGGAGGTGTCCGGACGATCGATGATCACAGCGGAGTAATGAGTGGATCCGATTCGAGTGCCGAGCAATTTGCCTTGAAAATTTAGTGCCAAAGCCTTGAGTTCTACAGCCGCTTTGGGTTTTAGCTTGAATCCCACTCCGAAAGTGGAGCCGTTTTTGGCCATGAAAGGATAATAGTAGGCAATATCATTCTCTGTGAATTCAGGAGATCTTTTGAAAAAATACTGTCTTCGTTCGCTACCGAGTTTTACTGGGATCGCAAATTTGGGGCCGTCTTCCTGGGAGGTTTCAAGATGGAATGAAACGGTCAAAGGTTTTGATTTCTTCCTCGCTCCTATAGTCAGGAGCGCGGGAATCAGCAGGAGTATGATAAGGAATCGGCGATGCATTAAGGGTATTAGAGCGTGTTGGGGTCATGGATGCAACCCTGCTTTCGGACAAGCTTGTGGAAAAAACGTTTTCCGGGGTGAAAGCGGTGGGTTTACGGATGTGACAAAATTGGCACGAGGATGTGTTTGTCATGAGAGCAGGAAATGGCAACTGTTCGAAGTGTACTCAAAAGGGATGGAATTAAAGAAGAAAATGAATCTGTAAACAGGCAGGAATCCATGAAAACAAAACAAATACTACTGAGTGTAATTTTTGGCGCGCTTCTCACGGTGGGCGACGTATCGGGGCAGCAGCGCAAGCAGATCCGGATTGTCGGATCCAGCACGGTTTACCCGTTTTCCAGCTATGTGGCTGAAGAGTTTGGAGAAACTACGGATCATCGAACTCCCATCGTGGAATCAACAGGTTCGGGAGGTGGCCACAAATTGTTTTATGCCGGTGTGGGCGGGCGGCACCCGGATATCACCAATTCCTCTCGCCGGATGAAACTGAGCGAGCTTGAAAAAAATGGAGCAAATGGGGTAGAAAAAATTGTCGAAATCAAAATTGGTTTTGATGGAATAGCAATTTGTCAGAATAAGGACAACGAAGCGTTGAGTTTGACGGTTGAACAACTGGCTCTAGCTGTAGCAGAAAAAGTGCCGGTAGATGGGAAGTTGGTGAAAAATCCGTATTCCAAATGGAATCAGATAGACCCAGCTTTACCGGATCGCAAAATTATGGTTCTTGGTCCGCCCACTACTTCGGGAACCCGCGATGCCTTTCACGAATTAGTGATGCATGTAGGGGCGGAAAATCTCGGTACCTATCCGAAGAATGCCAAGGGGAAGGTGAAGTATCAGAACATTCGTCAGGATGGCGTTTGGGTGGATTCAGGTGAAAACGATAATTTGATCGTTCAGAAGCTGACAAAAGACCCAACAGCTGTTGGTATTTTCGGCTACAGCTTTCTTGAGGAAAATTCTGATCGCATTGAAGCAGCGAGGATTAACGAAGTGCTGCCAAATCCTGAGTCGGTTTCGAGCGGTAAGTATCCGGTTTCCCGTAGTTTGTTTTTCTATGTAAAAATGGCTCACCTTGGTAAGGTAGAAGGCTTGGAAGAATTTGTGGATTTGTTTGTCAGCGAATTGATGATTGGGGATGAAGGTATACTGACAACTATCGGATTAATTCCGCTTCCGGAGGCTGAGAGAAAGAGGGTTCGACGAGAGTGGAGCGATCAGGTGATTTTGACTGCTTTTGATTTGAAATAGACAGGACGACTTTTTGATTCAAGTTGAATGACCCTAACTGAGAGCATTGAATATTTGTTTACGGGCTTGGCTGTTTTTGGCAGCGGAGCCTTTGCGCTTGGGTTTCACCGGGCGCAAAAAATTTCCGACCAGGGGATTCGATTGAACTCGCGGGCTTCGCATTATGGAGCTTACGCATTATTATGGTTCGCTTTGCCGTTTATCGCGTTGGCGTCAGGAGCGGTGTTGTTGCATCTGCAACAGATATTCACCTTCCCCTTGGGCCTAGCTTTGTTGTTGGCGTTTGCTGCCGGTTTACTTGGCTGGTTTCACGCAATGCGTAAAATCAGCGCTGGATTGAGAGCGCGTGCAGCGGTGGAACGTGTCATTGCCTGGGCCTTGCTCGCAGCGGCATCAATTTCTGTTTTGACGACGATTGGAATTGTAGGATCTATTTTTTTTGAAAGCGTGCGATTTTTTCATATCGTTCCTTTGTGGGATTTTATTACTGGCACTGAGTGGGCCCCTGAAACGGCGTTCATTCAATCGCAGGGGGAGGCGAGAGCAGGGGAAGGTTTTGCAGAGCCAAAGTTTGGAGCAGTGCCGATTTTTGCCGGAACTTTCATGATCACGGGCATCGCGATGTTGGTGGCGGTACCGATTGGGGTGATGTCGGCGGTTTATATGTCGGAGTATGCACCGAGGAAAGTGAGAGCATTTGCCAAACCTCTGTTGGAAATTCTCGCAGGCATACCGACGGTTGTTTACGGATTTTTTGCCGCAGTGACCATGGCGCCGCTTGTTGTTAAAGCGGCTGAGTTCATGGGGCTGGGAGCGTCTTTCGAGAACGCTCTGACCCCTGGCATTGTTATGGGGATCATGATCATCCCTTTTATTTCATCGTTGTCAGACGATGTTATTTCTGCGGTGCCGAATAGCCTTCGTGAGGGGGCGCTGGCCTTGGGGTCAACTCGTGCAGAAACTATAAAAAAAGTCGTCCTGCCAGCGGCATTGCCGGGGATTGTCTCTGCGGTTCTACTTGGAGTGTCACGAGCGGTGGGTGAAACGATGATCGTGGTGATGGCTGCAGGTTTGCGTCCGAACCTGACCTGGAATCCACTCGAAGCCATGACAACGGTCACCGTGCGGATGGTGAGTTCACTGGTGGGGGATCAGGCCTTTGATAGTCCGGAAACGCTCTCGGCTTTTGCTCTGGGCCTGGGCTTGTTCGTGGTGACTTTGGTAATGAATGTGATTGCGGCGATGGTAGTGAGACGTTTCCGTCAGCGTTACGAATTGTGAGTAGGTATTAATTGATGAATCCCGAACAGGAACAACGATATCAAAAAAGGCTTAAGGCGCGGCGCCGGGCTGATCGACGTTTTCGTGTTTTTGGCATTTTGGCGATAGTAATTGCTATTTTGTTTTTAGTCGTTTTTTTCATCGATATCATAGGTAAGGGGCACATGGCTTTTGTGCAGGCTAATGTAGAGGTCGATCTGCACTACAATAAAAAAAGCTCAATCAATTATCGTCTCGCAGTTGATAAGGAGTATCAAAAAATCGTCAGTCGTTCGGTGTTGAGAGTGATTCCGAAACGCATGAAAGATAACCCTGGATTGAGGGGGACAAGCGAAACGGCGTGGGTTCTGGCGACGGCAGATGTTGACCAGTATTTGAAAGGTAAAGTGAGCCGATTGCAAGACCGGGAGAAGGAGGTGGTGGATCGTTTGAGAAAGGAGGGGCGGATCAAGCTAAAATTTAATAGCGGATTTTTTACCCGAGGGGATTCCAAACTACCTGAAGCGGCAGGTATTTGGTCGGCGTTGGTGGGCTCTCTCTATGTGTTGTTGATCACTCTTACCTGCAGCGTTCCTGTTGGTGTGATGACTGCGATATATTTGGAGGAGTTCGCTGTGGATAACTGGATAACTCGCTTGATTGAAGTGAATATCAACAATCTGGCGGCGATACCATCCATTCTGTTTGGTCTGCTAGGTCTTTCAATTATTATTGGGGTTTTTGGGGCGCCCAGGTCTTCGGCTTTAGTCGGGGGAGTGACTCTTGGGTTGATGATGTTGCCGGTCATCATTATTTCAAGTCGTGCGGCGCTTCGGGCGGTGCCTGATTCTATAAGAGAAGGAGCAACCGGTGTGGGTGCGTCCAGATGGCAAGTGGTGCAACATCATGTCCTGCCCTTGGCTCTGCCGGGAATAATGACGGGAACGATTCTTAGCCTAGCGCAAGCGATGGGGGAAACGGCTCCGCTACTTATAGTGGGCTTGATGGCTTACATTCCAGACTCGCCGAACAGTGTTCTGGAAGGAGCGACGGTGTTGCCTGCACAGATTTTTACCTGGTTCTCTGATTCGCAGCGTGCTTTTGCCGAGCGGACAGCAGCGGGGATTCTGGTGCTTCTGGTAGTGCTTTTAACATTAAACGCGGGGGCCATCTGGTTGCGACGTTTGACCGAAAGGCGCTGGTAATTTGGGAGTGGATTGGTGAATCAAAGGAAAAAAGTGATATGTTGATGACAACTTTAGCAATGGAATCCGAAACAATAGCAGGAGCAGGAAGAATCGAAGAGGCGACGCAGGAGGCTGTGCCTGCTCCGCTTCAGTCTAAATTGAGTATCAAATCGGTTGATTTTTTCTATGATAAATTCCAAGCATTGTATGATGTCAGCCTGGAGATCCCGAAGGGGCAGGTGACGGCTTTGATAGGGCCGTCCGGATGTGGTAAATCTACTTTGCTCCGCTGCCTTAACCGGATGAACGACCTGGTTCCAGAGGCCAGACTGGAGGGCGAAATATTATTCAATGGGAAAGATTTATATGCACCCGAGATCGACGTGGTTGATGTGCGACGTCAGATTGGCATGGTGTTTCAAAAACCAAACCCGTTTCCGAAAAGCATATATGAAAATATTGCCTATGCGCCTCGGATACATGGGGTGGTGAGATCACGCAGTGAAATGGACGGTCTGATTGAAGCTTGCTTGAAGCGGGTGGGCCTGTGGGATGAAGTTTCGGATCGCCTGGATCAACCCGGCACGTCTCTTTCCGGCGGACAACAGCAACGCTTGTGTATTGCCCGGACGATTGCAGTGGAGCCTGAAGTTTTGCTGATGGACGAGCCTTGCTCGGCACTTGACCCGATAGCGACGGCTCGGGTGGAGGATTTGATCGCCGAGTTGAAAGAGGATTTTACTGTGGTTATTGTGACGCATAACATGCAACAAGCGACGCGCGTTTCGGACCGGACGGCTTTTTTCTTGTTGGGGAAAATAATAGAGTTTGGAGATACGAGCAACCTTTTCAGTAACCCGGAGAACCAAGAGACGGAAGATTATATCAGTGGCCGTTTTGGTTAAGCCGTCTGGAATGAGCGGATGAGTAAAGAGAAATAAAGATGAATGAGCCAGCAAGAGAACATATATTAACCTCCTTCGAGGATGCCTTACGTGACTCCAGGAGTTCGGTATTGCGGATGGCCAGTGTGGCCCAGCAGAATTTGGAACATGCGGTAAGCGGCCTTCTGACCCGCAATATCGAACTGTGCAATGAAGCCATCGCTGCTGATGATGAAGTGAATGCTTTTGAGAAAGCTATTGACCGGGATGGCATGGAAATTCTGATGCGTTTCAGTCCGGTGGCCACTGATTTGCGGCATGTGTTGGCGGCGATGAAGATCGCGAATAATCTTGAGAGGATTTCGGATGAAGCAGAAGGGATAGCCAGAAGGGCGCGCAAAATTGCGAAATATCCACAAATACCCGAAACAGCGATGATGGAACCCCTGTATGGAATGGCGAGCGCATTGTTCAGCGATGGGATACGCGCTTATGCGGAATTGGATGTGGATCTGGGATTGTCCCTGAACGAGCGTGATGAGAAATTGGATAAGGCTCACAGCAAAACGATCAAGGAATTGACCAGGGCTATGGAGCGGGACACAAAAAACCTAAAAGTATACCTCCATCTGATTTTTGTAGTGCGCTGTTTTGAGCGGATTGGCGATCACGCGGTCAACATCGGCGAGGAGTCCGTTTTTGTGGAGAGCGCGACGGACATTCGGCACATAGGTGCCGAGGCGTTGAAGGAGGGGGCCTTGGGGGTCAGTCCCTGAATCCTACGCTTGGGGGTCAGTCCCTGAATCCTGCGGACTAGTCTATTTCATTTCCGTTAATTTGCGTTTCCATTGAGCAAGCTCGCCTTGTCTGGATTGTCGAATTACACTAACTGCTCGAGAGACATTTGAGGGGTCTCCCATCGAAAGTTGCTCGCTAATCCAGCTTGTTGAGGCTGTAGTTTTTGAGCGAATCAGCCACGCCAATGCTTGTTTTTTGGGGTCGCTCTTGTTTGTTTGTTTTAAGTGATCTCTTTGAATTTTTAATGCAATGAGCCCCTTTGCGATTAATTTTTCCGCTTGTCGCTCGTTCGTTTCGCGTACCCCTGCTCCACGAATGCTTCCCTTCTTTTTACCATTGACCACGTCTTCAATTTTCTCCATCAAATGCTCGCGAAATGTTTCACTGCCAAGAAACCAAGGGGTAAGGGTGGGGTGTGAAGTTTCTTCGCCGGTTTTTTTTCCATGCTGTGTATTTTTTTCAGATACCAAGCGTTTTTCCAGATAATTTCCGTAAGCGCGCCTTCCATGCGGTGTGTCATTCCACTGCATTTGTTCAAATACTTCGTCGACATGCAACCATTTAGGGCGTTGTCTTTTTGCGGAGTGATAACAGGCAAGGCTACTCCAGGGATAATCCTGGAGCTTTTTCCATCTACGGTTTTTTCCAATCATTTGAGCGCGAGCGGGGTTTAAGTGGATGTAGTTGGCAACTGTAAGGAAATAACCTTCAGATTCAACGCGATCAATATTTTGAGCCTTGTAGCGGCCTTGGAAGAGATGTCCTCGCCAGTGGTGTCGAGCGTTGATGCGTTGTGTAAAAGTTCCCTGAAACCATTTCATTCCATCCACTAGATTGCCGTTTGGCGTTACCAGTAGGAAATGGTAGTGATTGCGCATCAATACATAGGCGTGAATCTCCCACGCGGTACGCTCTGCGGCTTCCGCTAGAGTTTGTAG
>JAADHD010000071.1 GCA_013152075.1 Verrucomicrobiota bacterium
CACGAAGGTCCACTGCGCCCCGTGCCACAGGCCGCCGATCAGCATCACCATCATCAGGTTAACGTAGGTTCGCCCAGAGCTACCGCGATTTCCCCCCAGCGGGATGTAAAGGTAGTCGCGCAGAAAACTCGACAGAGAGATGTGCCATCGCCGCCAGAATTCGGTGATACTTTTTGAGCGATAGGGGGAATTAAAATTCTCTGGAAAGCGGAAACCAAACATTCGCCCCAGACCAATCGCCATGTCGGAATAAGCGGAAAAATCGAAGTAGATCTGGAAGGCGTAGGCGATCACCCCGAGCCAGGCGATGGGAGCGGTCAGGACTCCGTCACCAGCGTTGAAACACGCATCAGCGATTCCGCCCATCGGATTGGCCAGCAGAATTTTTTTGGCGAAGCCGTAATTAAAACGGGTGAGTCCGCCGACAAAACCTGCGATGTTGTGTTCACGCGAGACCAGCTGATCAGCCACGCTGCCGTAACGCACGATGGGGCCGGCTACCAGTTGTGGAAACATCGATACGTAACAGGCAAAATCGATGAAGGAGCGGGCGGGTTTTGCGTGGCCCCGATACAGATCGATGCTGTAGCTCATCGATTGGAAGGTATAGAAGGAAATCCCCACCGGCAGGATGACGCGGTAGAGGAACTCCGGGGCGGAAACTTCACCGAACCCGAACCACTGCCCCAGAGTGCTGATGCCGTCCGCACCAAAAGCGGCGTATTTAAAAAAGATCAGGATCGAAAGATTGGAGATCACTGAGAGGATCATCCCGGTTTTCCGTTTTTTCTGACTGGCCCCGTTAGCGCTGATCATTTTTCCGCAGCCGTAATCGATCATCGTCGAGATCAGCATCAGCAGCATGAACCAGGGGTTCCACCAACCGTAAAAGACGTAGCTGACCAGAGTCAGAGTGAGGCTCTTCATGCTGCGCGGCGATGCGTAATACAGCAGCAGCGCCAGCGGCAGGAAGTAAAAGATGAAAATGTGTGAACTGAATACCACGGGTCGAGGAAGAAAGCTTCTACTGTAGCCTCATATCACAAGCCTGGAAGGAGAAAATCAGCGTCGCAGTGAAAGTAGGTTATCAATCATTTTGGACAGAGGAATAGCTGTCACTTCATCAGTGATGGGATATTCCTCATCCCCAGCATGCACGACAAACGCTTTTTGAGGCTGCAAGTCGGTGATGGCGGAATAAAAACCGCGAGATACTTTTGGGGCCGAATTTTGCTTGATTTCAATTGCCCATTTGTCTCCTCCAGGTAGTTCTAATATCAAATCAATTTCTGCACCAGCACTGGTTCGATAAAATCCGGCATGGGTGCGATGTGGACTGACACCGAGGAGGCTTTCGACTACAAATCCCTCCCAGCTTGAACCAACTACTGGGTGGCCGCAAAGCTCACTAAAATCTGAGATATTGAGCAAAGCGTGTAACAGTCCTGAGTCTCGAATGTATACCTTGGGTGCTTTGACGAGACGTTTTTTGGTGTTGATGGCAAATGGGGTGAGTCTTCTTACCAACAATAGGTCAACCAGCAAATCCAAATAACGAGTGACGCTTTGGGTGCTGGTCTGCAATGATTTTCCAAGTGCGGCTGCGTTTAACAACTGCGATTGGTTGTGTGCTAGCATAGTCCATAGACGGAGTAATGTTTCCGCCGGGATGCGGGGGCTGAACATTCGCGCATCACGGTCGAGATATGTTTGCAGAAGATCCTTGCGCAACAAAAAGCTGTCCGCATCTGAGTTTGCCAGATAATTATCTGGAAACCCTCCCCGCACCCAGAGTTTTTGCCGAGCCTCATTAGATGACTCGATTTCGTTTATCAAAAATCCTGGCAGTTCTACATATCGGATTCTTCCAGCAAGGCTTTCACCTGCTTGTTTGAGAAGATCCAGAGATGCCGATCCCAACAGCAGAAAACGTCCATTTCGTAAACCTTGACGGCGCCCTTGGTCAATGACGCCCCGTAGAATTGGAAACAGGTTGGGCATGCGGTGGATTTCGTCCAGAATGACCAGGCGGTCTTTGTAGTTTCCCAAAAAAACTGAGGGGTTATCAAGTTTTCTCCGATCATCCGAATTTTCAAGATCCAGATACAGAGCATTCCGCTCTTTTACGAACCAATAAGCGAGGGTTGTTTTTCCTACTTGTCGTGGACCGAGCAAAGCAACCGCAGCTTGTCTTTCGAGGGCATCAAATACTTCTTTGTGAGCAAAACGCGCTACCATCCTTGCAATTTATCCACTTGCTGGACAAATTGCAAGGTTAATTGAGCCGTTTAGCATTCGATATTTCAGCGGGACGGGTTTTTCAAGTCGCCTCCAGTGGTCACTTCGTTTTGATATCCCCAGGCTTCGGTTTGGGCTGCGTGATGTAAGGCGCTCGTAGGTAAACCGGTTGCAAGGCTTGTTGAGTGAGCTCATCCCATTCGCTATGATCCATAGCAGCCACCTGGCGGGCAAGGGCTATTGCTTGTGGTGTGCGTAACTGAATCGGGGATTTAGGATCATCGCAGAGTGTTTCTTCTGTGCTGTAAATTTTCAAACCTTGCTCCCGCAGCTCATTCATTTGTCCCAACAAGGATTGATGATCCATCAGTTCCGGCTCGCTTTGCAAACGATGGCCTTGAATACGCGCCAGATAGTAGGAAGAACGCCGGGCATCTCCGGTGACGACAAATTCTTCTTCGTCGGACAAAATGGCAATTGAAGCCAGGCCGATCACCGGCACATCCAAAGCCAGAGCCAGCCCGTTGGCCACTGCAATTCCGACACGAATCCCGCTGTATGTTCCAGGGCCGAGCCCCACCACAATGCGATTCAGTTTGCTCCGACACATTTCCAGAGCTTCGGCCACGGGATCAAAAATTTTCGCGTTGTGCAAACGGTCCGATTCGAAAGCCGCTTGCCATAGAACATCGCCACTCACTGGCTCCAACAGGGCCAGGCTCGCTTTCATAGTTGAGGTCTCAATTGCCAGAATCATTTCGCACTAATACAAGGCGGAAAAGTATTGCGGGCAAGCAGGAGCTTGCCCGCAATAGAAGGGTTGGTTTCACAATATTTTCTAGGTTCTCTATTTGTTAAATCGTTGTGGCGTTGTCAGGGCATCTATCAACTTTCACAATACGTCGTTTGTCTTCACCCAAAATTTCAATCTGCCACCATTGCGTTTCCTCGGGCATCAAATCGGGAAAACGGTCGGCCCATTCTACTACGATGATACCCGCTTCGTCGAGATACTCCTCCCAGCCAATGGCAACGATTTCTTCCAGTTGATCCACCCTGTAAAAATCGAAATGATACAGCGGGCAAGAGCCTCCACCGTATTCATGCACCAGAGTAAAAGTCGGGCTCGACACGGCGGCATCACTTCCCAGGCCACGGGTCAGCCCCTTGACGAAGTGCGTTTTACCGGCACCGAGATCACCGACCAGAGCGAGCACCGTGCTGGGCTGCATTCCGATGGCCAATTGCTGCGCAAAGGCCATCGTTTCATTTTCGGAGGTGACTTTTATATCTGTCATCTCGGTGAATTGGAAAAATGTTCCCAGCCGCCTGACAAGGGAGCGTCCGTTGTTTCACTTACTTCGCCGATGACGCTCAATTTAGGATCATCACCAAATTGCTTTTGCCATGCGCTTAGTAATTCTGCGGTTGCGTCCTGTTTTATCGAGAATAACAATTCGTAATCCTCGCCGTCATTCAAAACGGCTTCGAGATCGCTTCCTGTGTGACAAGGCACCGCGGAATTATCAATCCGGTAGCCTGTGCCGCTCATTTTCATCATGCGCGGAAGATCCTTGGCCAAACCGTCACTCAAATCCATCAGGGAATTGAGTTTGAAATGTTTAGTCAGCCAACGAGCTTCGGCGAGTCGCGGAGTAAAATTCAAATGCCGG
This sequence comes from Verrucomicrobiota bacterium, assembly GCA_013152075.1. GTDB lineage: Bacteria > Verrucomicrobiota > Verrucomicrobiia > Verrucomicrobiales > DEV007 > JAADHD01. The sequence goes on from JAADHD010000071.1 coordinate 3,912, forward strand.
CCTGATTGCAAGGAGCCGCCCAGTTTGCCGGTCACCAATATGGCATCGCCCACTTTTGCTCCGGAGCGATACACGCAGCATTCTTTTTCGACCCGCCCGGTCATTGCCACCGAGATCACGGCTGAGACGGCTGAGCTTGATGAAGTTTCACCACCGACCACGCTGACTCCAAAAGCTTCGGCGGCTCGTTGCAATCCCCGGTACCAGCCTTCCACAACGGCCAATTCCAAATTCTCCGCTGTCACGATGGTCACCACCGCTGCAGTCGGAATTCCGCCCATCGCCGCGATGTCGCTCAAGGGGCGGGCCATCGCTTTCCATCCCACCGCCTCCGGATTTTCACCGCTCCGGAAATGCACGTCTTCGACGATGACGTCGGTTTTCAGCAAATCCAGCCAGCCAGGTTTTCCACTGGTCAAAACCGCACAATCATCGCCTGGCCCGCAGATGACCTGTTCGCCCATGCGCAATCCGCCGGTCAGACGAGCGATCAACTCATCCTCCCCGATATCGTGTAGACGTGTGGATTCCCCCAAGGACATTGCTTCAATTACGCGCAAAACGGCTATTTGGAAAGAGGGCATCGAAACTTTGCATTTACAGGGAATGAGGGTTGTTTTTGGGAACACTCCAGACTAATTTTTCGAACAAATGCGATCATCTATTTACAGTCAAGCGGCAGCCATAGCACTTCTTGTGCTGGTCGCGCCGTGGGCGGCTGAAGCGCGCAAGGACAAACTTCCCGATCCCAGAGACGAATATATCATCGTCACCGGCGGCCCGGCGCTTGAGAAGTGGGAGCAATATAGGGTCAAAGCCCAGCGTCATGACAAATGGTGGGGAAATTTTGTTCGGGCGGCGCGCATTCGCATAGATCAGTTGCAGCGCTATTATAAAGGCAAAGGGCAGGGGCCGGTGAATATCACTTGGATGGTGTATCGCCCTGGTTATATCACTCGCGCTACGGAAGACGGGCAGCCATTGATTTCATTTATCGAGAGTGTGCGGGACAAATACAAAGTTCGGCTGGTGTGGTTCGATAGTGGTGATGATGTGATCCGCTATGTGAACAGTGGCAAGAACCGATCTCAGCTAAAGGTGGGAGGCTTTGAATACTTCGGCCACTCCAATAAATACTGCTTTGTGTTCGACTACAGTAATGCGGTTCTGGGAGCGTCGAAGGCCTATCTTCATCAGGACATGTTAAGCGGAATCAACAAAAACGCATTCGCCAAGCGGTCTTTTTCAAAAAGTTGGGGCTGTCACACCGGCGAGAGTTTTTCTGCGGCTTTCCGAAAAAGCACCGGAGTAAAAATGGTAGGAGCAGTCGGGAAAACCGACTATTCAGAAGTGTACAAACAAGTGTTGCCATTTCTATCCAGCAGCTACGGGAAATGGACGCGATAGGGCTATGGCAAGGATTCTAAGTAAGTTTCCAGATGCATTCCAGGGAAATTCATTTTAGTGTGGAATAGCTTTGTAAGCTGTGCATTTTTCGACGAACAGCTTGCAAAGCTGTTCCACATTGATTATTCCATCCGCCAACTGACAAATTTATGCAACTCAACGAACTGCAATCTCTCTATCAGCTACCTTTTTTTGAACTCTTGAAAAAGGCTCGCGAGGTTCATGAGCAACACTGGCCCGATAACGAGGTGCAGCTGTGCACTCTGCTGTCGATCAAAACCGGCGGCTGTTCAGAGGACTGTTCCTATTGCGCTCAATCGTCCCGCTATGAAACCAATCTCGACCGAGAGATGCTACTCGAAAAAGAGGAAGTGATGGAGAGCGCTCAGGCGGCTAAGGAAAACGGCAGCACGCGTTTTTGCATGGGCGCTGCGTGGAAGGGCGTTCGTGATGGCACGGAAAAATTTGAGAAGGTCTTGGATATCGTACGCGATGTCAGCACGCTGGGCATGGAGGTGTGTGTGACTCTTGGTGAACTCGGCGAGGTGGAAGCCAAAAAATTGCGTGAAGCTGGAGTGACGGCTTACAATCACAACATCGACACTTCGCCTGAGCACTACCCGGAAATCGTGACCACACATAGTTTTCAGGATCGCCTGGATACCATTCGTTGCGTGCAGGATGTTGGCATGTCGGTTTGTTGTGGGGGCATCCTCGGAATGGGGGAAAGCGAAACTGATCGCTTGCGCATGCTTGAGGTGCTGAGCAATTTTAATCCGCCACCCGAAAGTGTGCCGATCAATGCACTGATGCCGATGCCCGGCACACCACTTGAAGGAGCGTCACCGATCGATTCCTTTGATCTGGTACGCATGATTGCCCTAGCCCGCATCGCGGTTCCAAAATCTCGGGTACGTCTTTCTGCCGGCCGGACCGGGCTCAGCGATGAAGCCCAGGCGCTGTGCTTTTTTGCCGGCGCGAATTCCATTTTTTACGGTGACAAATTGCTCACCGCAGAGAATCCGCAGTCCAGTAAGGATGTCGTATTGTTAAAAAAACTGGGGCTCAGCTCCCAGTCTCCGAACCCTGATCTTATGCCTCCGAGTGCAGTAGCGAACCTGCCCCTCGACCCGGCTCCGGTGGCTTCGTGAAGGGGAGAGAGCATCGATTTGGTCGATGCGGGAAGTGGTAATATCGATTTTGGAGCATAGCGTATTGAATTAGGGTGTCTGCTGAAGTGAAAGAATGCAGTAATTCATTTGCCAAGACCAGATTGAGGACGTGCGAGCCGCACGTCCCTACCGCGTTGCTTTTAAGGTCAAGTGGTCATGGTAGGGACGATCGGCCCGGTCGTCCGTTGATCGATGAAGCAGTTGCTGATTACATATTTTCATTTGAGTAGCCCGGACTTAATGATCCATCCAATGTTCGAATCGATTTCATCTGATACTTTACAGTTAGCCGCCCCTTCAAAGGCGCGGCTTTGGGCGGCAGTATTGCCTGCGCTAGTAGTGCCTTTGCTGGCTTCCTTGATCTACTTTGTGTTTTTCCCGGGTACCTGGTTTGGTAAAGCCTGTTTTGGTCTGGTAAAAATTCACCTGGTTTTTTGGCCAGTCATCGCTACGATTTTCATCCTGCGTGAATCCATGAGGCGTCCGGCACCTAGCTGGAAAATTCGCTTTCACACTCTTATTCCCGGAGTCTTGATCGGTGTCACGGTAGTGGCAGCGATGTTTGTATTAATGCTTACGCCGATTGGAGACATCGTGAGATCCTCTGGCGGTAGAATTCGGGAGAAGGTCGACGACCTCGGAGTGCTGGAACATTACGTGTCGTTTTCCATCTTTATTTCGGTAATGAACTCCTTCATCGAAGAATATTACTGGCGATGGTTTGCTTATGGGAACATTCGCAAAGCGATGCCCTTGGTCTGGGCGCATGTACTGACAGCTGT
>JAADHD010000092.1 GCA_013152075.1 Verrucomicrobiota bacterium
TCTTCAGCTAATTCAATACTTTCGGGTGAAGTGCCGATAATATTGGCGCCATGCCTTTTGAGATCGGCGGCTAGATTCAGCGGGGTTTGTCCACCAAACTGGACGATCACACCCCAGCACTTTTCCTGTTCGTATATGTTGAGTACATCCTCAAGGGTGAGGGGCTCGAAATACAATTTGTCACTGGTATCGTAATCAGTCGAAACGGTCTCCGGGTTGGAGTTGACCATGATGGTTTCATAGCCTTGCTCCTTCAGGGCAAAAGAGGCGTGCACACAACAGTAGTCAAATTCGATTCCCTGTCCGATACGGTTGGGGCCACCACCAAGAATCATTACTCGCTTTTTGTCACCGCCACGGGACTCATTTTCATCGCCGTAGGTGGAATAATAATAGGGTGTGTAGGCTTCGAATTCTGCGGCGCAGGTATCAACCAGGCGATAAGTGGGGATGACTCCTGCTGCTTTTCGAGCCGCACGAATTTCATCAGCACTGTGCTGGGTCAGGAAAGCCAACTGGGGATCTGAATAGCCTAATTTTTTGGCTTTTTTGAAATCCAGGGTGTCGAGGCTTTGTCCCTCAAACAATGAATCTGCTTGAACGATTTGCTGTAGTTGATCGAGAAACCAACGGTCGATCTTGGTATGTTCAAAAACCTCTTCGATAGTAAAACCAGCATCAAAAGCGAGTCGTATGTAAAAAATACGGTGTTCGTTGGGCGAGATCAGCTTGGCAGTAATTTCAGATTTGCTCAGCTTCTTGTTATCTTTGCCATCAGCTCCGAATCCAAATCGCCCGATCTCCAAAGAGCGAAGGGCTTTTTGCATCGATTCCTTGAAGGTCCGGCCGATGGCCATCGCTTCACCCACGCTTTTCATTTGAGTTGTCAGAACAGGGTCAGCACCCGGAAATTTTTCAAAAGTGAAACGCGGCAGTTTTACAACGCAATAATCAATAGTGGGTTCAAAACTAGCCGGGGTTTCCTGGGTGATGTCGTTGCGAATTTCATCCAAGGTGTATCCCACGGCCAGTTTAGCGGCGATTTTGGCGATCGGAAAGCCGGTGGCTTTTGAAGCCAACGCTGACGACCGAGATACCCGTGGGTTCATCTCGATGATGATCATACGGCCAGTGTTTGGCTCTATCGCAAACTGGATGTTGGAACCTCCGGTTTCCACGCCGATTTCCCTGATACAGGCAAGGGAGGCATCCCGCATGATTTGGTATTCCTTGTCTGTGAGAGTCTGGATGGGGGCGACGGTGATGGAATCCCCAGTGTGAACTCCCATCGGATCAAGGTTTTCTATCGAGCAAATGATCACACAGTTGTCATTGCAGTCACGCATGACTTCCATTTCAAATTCTTTCCAACCGAGCAGTGATTCTTCAATCAGCACTTCATCAACTGGCGACAGGTCTATACCTCGGGTGACGATTTCGTCGAACTCCTCCCGGTTATAGGCGATTCCGCCTCCGGCTCCACCTAGTGTGTAGGCGGGTCGGATGATCAATGGGAAGGCTCCAATCTCCTTGGCAATCACGTTGGCTTCGGCCATCGTGTGAGCAACGCCAGATTGGGGGAGGTCGAGGCCGATTTTAAGCATTGCTTCCTTGAACAGCAAGCGATCCTCTCCTTTTTCAATGGCTTCAGCGTTTGCGCCGATCAATCGTATTCCGACTTTTTCAAAATAACCTTCGCGTACCAGATCCATGGCCGCATTGAGAGCGGTCTGTCCACCCAGCGTAGGCAGCAGAGCGTCCGGTTTTTCGATTTCGATGATCTTTTTGATCACCTCGGGCGTAATAGGCTCAATGTAGGTCCGGGCAGCAAATTCCGGGTCGGTCATGATGGTGGCCGGGTTGGAATTTACCAGTACCACGGTGTAACCCTCTTCCTGCAAAGCTTTGCAAGCTTGCACGCCGGAATAGTCAAATTCGCAACCTTGTCCGATGACAATAGGTCCGGACCCAATAAGTAGAATTTTTTCGATCGATTCGTCGCGAGGCATAAGGCCAAAAAATTAGTTCCGATTACTCGCACCGCACAGCTTGCTTGTAAAGCGGGAACGATCAGGTAATCGACGATTATAATTTTGTCGGGCAAATTAGCTTGTTTATCAGTTGCTCTTTACCTTTGCGAAATGAATGCTGAGCAGTATTCTTGTAAGCCCATAGTAGGCGTGGCGACTAATTTACCAGGTTTGGGTGGGTAGAAATTGATATGGTCAAAATTATAGAAGCGACAGGGGCTTTGGTGACCCGCTTTTTACGTTATCAGGGCGAAGTTGCCCTGTTGATGCTGGAAACGTTCAAGGCCTTGTTTTTAGGGAAGGTTCGCTGGAATCTAGTGGGTCAACAGGTGGTATCGATCGGATTTGGGTCACAGTTGGTGGTGATCGTGACCGGGGCCTTTACTGGAGCGGTTTTTGCTGCGCAGAGTTATTTTAAATTCAGCGAGTTTGGCATGGACTCCGCCGTAGGTGCGGTGGTCTCTATCTCGATGTGCCGGGAGTTGGGGCCGGTGTTGACGGGCTTAATGGTAGCGGGGCGGGTGGGGGCCTCCATGGCGGCGGAGATTGGCACCATGAAAGTCACAGAACAGGTCGATGCTTTACGTGCTATGGGAGTTCATCCGGTCGATTACCTGGTGGTCCCTCGCACGATAGCTATCATGGTGTCGATGCCTTTATTGGTAGCGGAAGCCATAGGCTTTGGTATGCTAGCTTCACACGTTATCGTTGTGTATGGGTTTAAGGTGCCGGGAGCTTGGTATATGTTCCATGTTGTTGAGCATACCGAGTTGATCGATATATCGATCGGAATGATCAAAGGTTTTGTTTTCAGTATTTTGATTGTGATGGTTTCCTGTCATCAGGGTTTGGCGGCAAGTAATGGTGCGGTGGGTGTTGGTAAAGGTACTACGGCGGCGGTAGTGGTGTCATCGTTGGCGCTTCTGATCTTCAATTTTTTCCTCAGCCTGATTTTAAATTACATGTCTCCTTTAGGAAGCAATTGATGGAAATGAGCAAGACCATATCAAATGTTCCGGCCCGCGACGCTGCCCAAAAAGCAAGACCATGTGGAGATGGGGTCGTAGGTGAAAATTTCTTCGAGGTATCGGATTTGAAGAAAAGCATTGGTGAACAAAAAATTCTACAGGGGGTGGATTTGGATATCCGCAAAGGGGAGACCATGGTGGTCATTGGCAGAAGCGGAGAAGGGAAGAGTGTTTTTCTGAAACATTTGATCGGCCTGATGGATCCGGATTCGGGTAGTATTCTGGTGGAAGGAAAAGAAATCGTCGGTTTGAAAGAAAGGCAACTGCGTGATGTACGGCGTAAAGTGGGGATTATGTTTCAGGATGGGGCATTGTTCGATTCGATGACAGTGGCGGAGAATGTGGCTTTTCCGCTGATGGAAACAGGTATTAGAGATCGAGAGCTTCTGTTGGAACGTGTGGGGCAGGCCTTGGATAAGGTTGAGCTGACGGAGCATATGGCCAAGATGCCGATCAATATCTCCGGTGGGATGCGCAAGCGGGTTGCGCTTGCTCGGGCTATTATTGCTGAGCCGCAATGCATTCTCTACGATGAGCCGACCTCGGGGCTTGATCCGGTGGTTTCAGAAAGTATCGACCGTTTGATTCGCAGGATGCAGAAAGACTTGTGTGTGACGTCGTTGGTGGTGACCCATGACATGAACAGCGTGTTTCGAATTGCAGATCGCGTCGCCTATTTGCGGGAAGGCAAAATTTATTTTCTCGGCACAGCGCAGGAACTGCGTGATAGCAAAGATGAATATGTAAGAAGCTTTGTGGAAGGGCGTCCGGTTGAGAATGTAGATTAATCGCCGATATATCGAGCTTAGCGCCAGCGCTTGCCGATATATCATTGAGATGTAAATTAATAAACTAATAGATAGATGAGCAATTCTTACGACAAGACAGCCCTTCGCAAACAACGCACCAATTTGTGGGTGGGTTTGTTTGTATTCATGGGTTTGGCGATAATGGGCGCTTTGGTCGTTCAGTTTGGCAGGTTTAGTGATCGTCTGCGAGACACCTATTTTCTCTATGCGACCTTTCCGGATGCCGGCAGTCTAATACGCGGTGCGCCGGTGAGGCTAGGCGGTGCCAAGGTGGGAGTGGTGGCTGATGCTCCCCAGCTAAACGATAATTTTACCGGTGTAAAAGTTCCACTGGAGATACATAGTGATAAAAAAATCCCGACCGGTTCACGTTTCATCATCGCTTCGAGCGGGATGATGGGGGACCTCTACATTCGCATTAAGAGCCCTGAAAAGCCTACTGGAAAGTACTTGGCCGCGAATACCGAGGTCGAGGGAGATCCTGCGACAGGTTTGGATGAGATTCAGGCAGAGGCTGGAGAGCTGTCGGATCAGGCAAAATTGATGATGGCGGACATTCGGCTGGCGGTGAAAAGTATGGATAAAACGCTGAAAAAAATCGAGGAAGGGGTGCTTGGTGACGAAAATCTGACAAACATCAAAGAGATGTTGGCGGATTTAAAAAAGAGCGGTGAGAATTTCAAGGTAGCCAGCGCGAAGCTCGAGCCGCTATTTGATAAGGGTAAAGAAGCAGCGGAAGAAGCAAAAACAGCTTTTGCGAAAGCTGGTGATACTCTTGATGCAGCAAAAGAAGTGGTGAAAAAAGCCGAACCCGCTATGGAAAAGCTGGAGCCAACGGTGACCGAGCTGAAAAACACCCTGGCGAAGGCCAGTGCTGCGATTGACAAAGTTACGGACGGTGACGGCACAGCGGCGGCGTTGATCTCCGATAGCGAACTCAAGAAAAACCTTGAGAGTTTGATTTCCAATCTCAATAAACACGGCATTCTTCGTTACAAGGACGATAGCAAAGCTGGAGAAGAGGCGCCGAAAAAATCTACAAGCAGCGGTTTAAGGAAAATGTTTCCCAGAAGGCGGTAATTTTGAGCGCCGATTTTTAGATGGAAAATACAATCGATCTTCATTAGAAGACCGATTTAGCTTGAATCCGTAGTGTTTTCGTTTATCACAAGCAGACCGCAATGGCGGGGAATGCTGTAACCTTTACTTGTTCCCCTGACGGGCGGGTTACACGTATTTCACCGATCATTATTATGGATTTAATAGCCTCACACATCGCGGAACTCAGTCCTTCTATCACCTTGGCAATCACTAGCGAGGCCAAAAAGCTTCAGGACGAAGGGGTCGACGTTTGCAGTTTTGGTGCAGGAGAGCCTGATTTTGATACTCCGGATTTCATCAAAGAAGCTGCTATTCAAGCACTTCGGGACGGCAAGACAAAATACACACCCAGTTCGGGCATCATGGAGCTGCGGGAAGGTATTGCGGAAAAGCTGTTGCTGGAAAATAATATCGAGTACCAACCAAAACAAGTGGTGGTGAATTGCGGAGCCAAGCACTCCTGTTTTTTGGCGATCCAGGCGTGTTGTGAACCTGAAGACGAGGTGATCATCCCGTCTCCGTATTGGACCAGTTATCCTGAAATGGTTAAAATCGCTGGGGCAGAACCTTACGTGGTGCAAACCAAACCTGAGAATGGCTGGAAGCTGACTCCGGATGAATTTGAATCTGCGATTAGCGGCAGAACCAAAATGCTGATTCTCAACTCACCGAATAACCCAACAGGTGCTGTTTACAGTCGGGAAGAGCTGGAAGCTCTGGCTGAGGTGGCCTTGACTGAAGATATTTTAATTTTGTCTGATGAGATTTACGAAAAACTCATCTACAACGAAAAGAAACATGTGAGCATGGCTTCGATAAGCGATGAGATCAAAAAGCTTACAATTACAGTTAACGGATTCAGCAAAGTGTATTCGATGACGGGTTGGAGAATGGGATACATTGCCGCTCCATACGACATCGCCAATGCCATTGGCACAATTCAAAGTCATACGACTTCCAACCCAACTTCTTTTGCTCAATATGGCGCTTTGGCTGCGTTGACGGGAGACCAGGGTTTTGTGAAAGACATGGTCGAAGAATATGACATGCGTCGTCAGTATATGCTGAGTCGTTTGCAAAAAATCAACAACATCACTGTGGTTGAACCGGAAGGGGCTTTTTACTTTCTCGTTGGAACAGAATCCATTGGTTTGACGTCGATGAATTTGACCGAAAAATTGCTGAGTCGTTACCAAGTGGCAGCGGTTCCCGGAGAAGCCTTTGGTTTTGAAGCGTCCTTACGGTTGAGTTATGCGACGGGACTGGATGTCATCAAGACAGGTCTTGACCGCTTTGAAGAGTTCTGCCTAGCACACTGATAAGCAGCGAGTCGGCAACTTTGCCGCCGCTATTGATCTTATTCCATGATTCCTTGGGAATCATGGAAGGCAGCCGTGAAACGACATGCAATCTGCGTTTATCGGATGCAGCTTAGCTTTCTTTTACCGCTGTGACGACGGCTTCAGTCGTGATTCCCATTTCTTCCATAATCACGGAACCAGGGGCGCTGATACCGAAGCGATCAATGCCGATCACTTTACCTTCGGTGCCAACATATTTATACCATAGTCCGGAAACGCCTGCTTCTATCGCCACCCGACGGGTGCAGCTAGCAGGAAGAATGGACTCCTGATAATCGGCAGGTTGCCGATCAAAGCGTTCCATGCAAGGCATCGAAACCACTCGGGTACCGCTGCCCAGTTGTTCGGCAGCATTCAAGGCAACTTCCACTTCACTGCCAGTAGCGATAAGAATAGCCTCGAGGTCTGAGCTTTCTTCACGGACGATATAAGCTCCGCGCCGAACGCCTCCACGCCGTTGCTTAACAGAGATTTCATTTAGGGTGCGAACTTTCTGACGAGTCAAAAACAGAGCGGTTGGTCCATCCGTTCGTTGCAGCGCCATAGCAAAAGCGCCGGCGGTTTCTTCGGGATCAGCGGGTCGAATCACGTCAAGACCTGGGATGACTCGCAGACCGCTCACCGTTTCTACAGGTTGATGAGTAGGGCCGTCTTCTCCTACTCCGACTGAGTCATGAGTGAGGATATAGATTGTCGGCAGTTTGGCCAAAGCAGCGATACGAATAGAGGGTCGCAAGTAATCAGCGAATACGGCAAAAGTTGCGCCTGAGGGGCGAAATAAGCCGTCGTAGGCCATGCCGTTGCAGATAGCTCCCATCGCGTGTTCACGAATTCCAAACCAGATATTACGTCCGGTGTAATCGTCACGGCCAAAG
>JAADHD010000277.1 GCA_013152075.1 Verrucomicrobiota bacterium
CCGGCTTCAATTCTCTGTTGAAAAACCGTATTAAGAGCCTTGCGCAGTTTATGTCCGGTTCTTAAATGAGTGAGTTGCTTGAGAGTGGTAAATCCGTGGGCACTCAGCGACGTGTTAAGTAAGTATTCAGAAAATTCCACCAGGGAAGGTTCACGGGTATTGGTGCCAGCGGGCAAGACTCTTTCGGTCAGGTCATAAACTTTCTCCATCCCATCGCGGCGCGTGATCATTAAATCACCTTGCATAAACAGTTTTTCCAGCGCGCGCTTGGCGGGTTTCCAGTTCCACCATTTGCCGTTCTTGCTTGCGCTTGATTTAAAATCTCTGGCTTTTAGTGGGCCATCGCTACGAATTCGCGCAGAGGCATGACGCATATATTTCGCATCGACATCGGAGTAATAGGGTGACTCACCCCGTTTTATCGAAGCCATTTGGGGTAAGGTAAAACGATAATCGCGCATCGGCAGATAGGAGGCTGCGTGAGACCAATACTCAAAAGCGTGCCGCTCGCGTACTAGCTGGTGGAGGTGATCAGCTTGGTAGTCGGGAATTCGAGTCCAGAGCGTATGGTGATGGGCGCGCTCAATCACCGACAGGGTATCAATTTGAATGTATCCAAGACGTTCTAATACACTCTGAGTCGCCTGACTACCTTTGCCAAACGGACGAGCAGTGGTAAGGCCTTGATGAAATAATGCGATGAGTCGCAATTGTTGGAGCATGATTTGGATCGAAATTTGTAGGAGCAAATGCAAGCAAGAGCACTTTGGGTTTATAGCACGGCCCACTGACAGCCCTATGTCAGCAGGGGTTTATTTTTTTGGAAGGGGGCTTTGATGGTGCTTCATTGTTTTTGCGGCGAGGGCGGCGAGTTTTTCTCGCAAAAGTGCGGGTTCAAGGATGCTCACTTGATCAGCCAAGCTCAGTAGCCAGGCGGCGATGTATTGCATATCTTCGTTGCCGTAGTTGAGCCGAATTTTGACTTTTTTGCCAGTAGTGGCTTGCTCTTCCATTAGCATATATCCCCAGTAGCGACGCGTGGTTTCCAGTAGATGGGCGGGCAGTTCGATTACCGCGACTCGATCAGGATTGGGGGTCATGCAGCGTTCGAAATATTCGCCGATGTCAAAATCGGGACGCGCGGCAGCAGTTTCGGGCAAGGCTTGGCATTGCACAATGCGGTCGACACGGAAGTCACGGACATCATCGCGCAAGCGGCACCAGGCAAAAAGGTGCCAGTGATCCAAATAAAATACTAAGCCGAGAGGCTCGACGCTGCGTTGCGTGGTTTTGTCGCGTGCGGCTCCATGATAGTGCAGATGCAGCACTTGATTTTGCGCCAAAGCCATCTGAATTTCGCCGAGCGGCACGGTGTTTTCACTTTGAGAGTGAGTCTGCACCCGCATCGTTTTTCCTAGGCGTTCGATTCGATCCTGAAGATCCGAGGGCAGCACGGCGACGACTTTTCCCACGGCGGAACGGGTGGCTTCACGCATCGAGGCATCGGTCATGCTTTCGCTCAGTAATCCTCCGGTCACTAAGGCCAGCGCCTCGTGTGGAGAGAACATAACAGGAGGCAAATGGTAGTTGCGCTTCGAAAGGCTGTAACCCACGCCGGCCTCCCCAACAACTGGTACGCCAGTTTCTGCTAAAGCAACAAGATCACGATAGACGGTGCGTTCGGTGATTCCGAAATGATCGGCTAATTGCGCAGCAGTGATAACTCGTCGTGATTGCAGCAGCATCACTATGGCGAGCAGTCTATCGGTGCGGTTCATTCGTTATCTTCGGGTAGAATATAGGGCCCTCTCCCTAGGGTGAGACTGCGCAGCGTGGTTCTATGATGCTGTGGGGATCTGGCCTGATCAAGGAGGGTAGCTCAGCCGCGTGAGCATTGCCAGTTTAACAGGCAGTCTGTCATAAAAAAGAACCAAAACTTTGTCCGGCCGGACAAAGTTTTGGTTCTTTTTCTTCAGTGGCGAGTGATTAAAGTCGCTGGAAAACTTCTGTTTAACGGAAGATAACTGGTAGCTGTTTGCTCAGGATAGCCAGTATTTTTTCGTGAGCCTGATCGACTTCGGCCTGTTCGAGGGTGCGGTCCTGATGGCGGTAGGTCACGGAATAGGCCAGTGACTTTTTGTCGGCAGCCAGTTTTTCGCCACTGGGGTCGGTGAATACGTCGAAAAGAGAGAAACTCTCCAGCAAGTGCTCGTCGATTTTAGCAAAGACTGTTTCGATGTCGCCATTGGGTAAATCCGACGGAGCTTCCATGGCGATGTCACGACTGCTGGCGGGAAAACGCGGCAGATCAGCGTATCGTCGGCTGCTTTCGCGAACAGTAGTCAGGGCGGAGGCTTTGAATTCAGCGAGAAGCACGGGCGCTTCCAGTCCGAGTTCGCGGGCGCGGGCGGGCGCGAGTTGTCCGCAAATTCCTACTTTGGATTTCCCCAGTCGAATCTCAGCGGCCAGAGCGAGGCAGGAACCTGCTTGAGGCGTGATCGGATTGATTTGCACTTTCTGTCCGGGGCAGAGGGCCTCAAGGATGCCGCGCAAATCGAAAAAGTTTGTCGCTTCGGGTTGCGGACATTTCCAGGAGCCCGGTTCGCGGTCACCGGTGATGAGCAGAGCAAGATTGGCCTGCTCGATTTCCTGGCCTTTGGGGGAAGCGGAGAACACGGTGCCGAGTTCAAACAGACGCAGAGCGCTGTTGCCCATGTTGACATTGCGTTTGGCCACGCTCAGCAAGCTTGGAACCAGCGAGGGGCGCAGGTAGACGTAGTCATCGCTGATCGGGTTTTTGATCCGGATCGGAACCAGTCCGCTTTTGCTGACTTTGCCAAGATCATCGGCGAGCTGTGTTTCGGAGATCAGCTTGATGGTCAGTGCTTCGCAAAATCCCAGGTGAACCAGTTGATCTCGCAGCGAGCGATTGGCGGCGAAAATTTTGTCTTCCTTGGAGGCCGGAGAATAAGTGCCGAGAGTTCGGGAGGGAATATTGTCGAGCCCGAATACGCGAGTCACTTCTTCGATGAGGTCGACTTGTCGGATCAGGTCGAGACGCCAGGTCGGGATTTTCCACGAAGTGTCATCGCGTTCGAGTCCGAGTGAGGTTAAAATTTTGTCAATCTCTTCGTCAGCGATGGCATGGCCAAGCAATTTGCGGCAGGCATCGTGTGAGAAAGTAACGGGCGCCGGAGCTTCCGGGACTTCCCCGGCGATGAGAGTCTGTTCGTCAGCTTGTCCGCCGGTGAGCGCGGTGATGAGTTTTACTGCGAGGGCGGAGGCACCCAAGGTCTGAAGCGGATCGACTCCACGTTCGAAGCGATAGCTGGAGTCGGTGCTGAGATTAAATCGACGAGCGGTTTGGCGGACGCCGCTGGCAGTGAAGTGGGCTGCTTCAAGGAGAATGTCAGTGCTAGTCTCGGTGACGCCGCTGTCATCGCCACCCATCACGCCGGCGATAGCCTGGGCATTTTCGCTGTCGGCGATGACCAGGTCGGTGGAGTTGAGTTCGTAAGATTCGCCATCGAGAGCGGTGAGTGTTTCCCCGTCGTTTGCCAGGCGCACTTGAATACCGCCTTTCAGTTTGGCGAGATCAAAAGCGTGCAGAGGTTGGCCCGTTTCGTGAAGCACGTAGTTGGTGACGTCGACCACATTGTTGATCGGACGCAGGCCGACGGCTTCAAGTTTTTCCTTAAGCCAGTCCGGGCTGGGGCCGATTTTGACCGAGCGAATGAAATGGCCGCTGTAAAAAGAGCACTTGTCCGGACTCTGGATTTCGATGGTGTCTGTGGGTGCCGGGCTGCTTCCGTTGCCGGCTTCCCTGTGATGAGCGGTGAGACCTTTGAGTTCACGACCGGTCAGCGCGGCAAGTTCCCGGGCCAGTCCGAGGTGTGAGAGCAGATCGGGGCGGTTCGGGGTGATCTCGACATCAAAGACGGTATCAGCGGTAACGATTTCGGAGAATGGGGTTCCTGGTGCAGCGTCGGTATCGAGGATTAGCAGGCCGTCGGATTCGGCGGCGAGGCCGAGTTCACTGGCGCTGCACATCATGCCGTGGGATTCGACACCGCGCATTTTGCAGGGGGCAATTTTAAATCCGCCGGGCAGTTCGCAGCCGGGTTGGGCGAGGGGAATTTTATCCCCGACTTTATAATTTTTCGCACCACAAACAATCTGCACAGGGTCATCGCCACCCGCATCGATCTGGCAGACGCTGAGTTTATCTGCGTCGGGGTGTTTGTCGGAGCTGATCACCTGTGCAACGACGAGTTTATCGATCGCAGCACCACGCACTTCAATACCTTCGACTTCGATGCCGGCAAAAGTCAGCAGGTCATCGAGCTCGGACACCGAAAGGTCGTCGAGGTCGAGATGGTCATTGAGCCAGTTAAGAGAAAATTTCATCGCTTCAGTAGGAAATATATCAGGCGGCTAGGCAAACTGACGCAGAAAACGGACATCATTGTCGCTGAAAAGTCGCAGGTCGGGAATGCCGTGCATGATCATCGCGAGACGATCAATGCCGAGCCCAAATGCAAAACCGCTTACACGGTCAGGAGAAAATAGATCGTCTTTCCTCTGGCTGTTGATAGATTCGAAAACAGCGGGATCGACCATGCCGCAACCGGCGATTTCGATCCACCGCGAGGTCTTGCCAGCGGCGTGCAGTTTGACGTCGATTTCGAAACTCGGTTCGGTGAAGGGGAAAAAGTGCGGCCGGAAACGCAACTCGGTGTCTTTACCGAAGATAGAGTGAAAGAAATATTCCAGCGTGCCTTTCAAGTCGGCGACGGTAACATCACGATCAACATAGAGACCTTCGAGTTGGGTGAAAGAAATGGAATGCGTGGCATCGATTTCGTCACGTCGGAACGCCGAGCCGGGAGCGATGATGCGAACTGGCGGGCCGGCTACGCCTTCCATGGTGCGAACCTGAACGGTGGAGGTGTGGGTGCGCAGTAGTTTGCCGCTGTCGAAATAAAAGGTGTCCTTCTCGTTACGAGCCGGGTGGTCTTGGGGAGTGTTCAGGGCATCAAAGCAGTGCCATTCGGTTTCGATTTCGGGGCCCTCAGCGATGGCGAATCCCAGTTGGTGAAGCGTATCGACCGCCCGGTTCAGCATCTGGCTGAGTGGATGCCCGGCGCCCTGCGTTAGCGGGCGGGCAGGCAGGGTGGGGTCGATGCCGGCAACGGCTTCGGCGTCTTTTAATGCGGCCAGTTCGACTGTGCATTTTTCAACTAACCCGGTGATGGTCTTACGGACTTCGTTGAGTTTTTGTCCGACGGCGGGTTTGTCCTCTTTTGAAACATTGCGCATGCCGGCGGCGGCGGCGGTCAGGCGGCCTTTTTTGCCGAGGAAACAAATGCGGAACTCTTCGAGAGCTGTTTCAGAATCGACCGAATCGATAGCCGAGAGGGCATCGGATTGGATAGCTGAAAGTTCGTCTAACATGACGGATTCTCCCGCAGATGCGGGATCGAGTTTTGAGTTTTGAGTAGGGAGTTAAGAGTTAATTCAAAACTCAAAATTCCCTACTTAAAGCTCATTCGTGGCTACGCCACGATGATTAAGCCGTTTTCTTCTCTAAGGCGGATTTCGCCTGTTCGAAGATGGCGTCAAAAGTAGTCTCGTCATGGATGGCAACTTCGGACAAAACCTTGCGGTCTAGTTCGATGCCGGCAGCCGTGAGGCCTTCCATAAAACGGCTGTAGCTCAAACCGCGGGCTCGGGTCGCAGCGTTGATGCGCAGGATCCACAAAGCGCGGAAATTACGTTTGCGATTTTTGCGGTCGCGGTAGGCCCAGGACTGGGCTTTGAACACCGCGTCTTTAGCGGTGCGATAAAGTTTAGAGCGTGATCCGCGAAAGCCTTTGGCTTTTTTCAGGATACGTTTGCGTCTTTTACGACTGGCTGGTGCGTTAGTTGCGCGTGGCATTTTTTATTCCTCCGAACGGACTGTTGGTTTTTAATCGTTTCGCTGACTCATCCATTCTGTAGATTTCGCGGCCTGTTTTCCAACAGAACCTTCAACCGAAACCAGTCAGTAGAAACGTATTTCCTATGCGATCATCACCGAGGCGATAACCGGTAGATTGTGAGGTTTACCCGAATTAACCAAATGGCAAGTCTGCCTTGATGTTCGGCACATCACAATCTGCCACCAGAGTAGCCTGACCGAGACGACGTCTCCGTTTAGCGTTTTTACGGCGTAATAGATGGCGTTTGCCTTGACGACGACGAATAATCTTACCGGTTCCGGTAATTTTGAATCGTTTTGCGACACCCTTACGTGTTTTTGCTTTTCCTGCTCTTCTAGCCATAGCGAGCGGGAAAGTAGAGAGCTTTTGCTTCAGTGCAAACGAAATCGCCAAAAAATGAAAGGAAAATAAAGATGAGGCTTCGAAATAGTTGCGTTGCAGCAGAGATCGGATAAGGAAGGAGCTATGATTTTGTCGGATAAAGCGATACTGGAGGCGATAGAGAAGGGGGAAATTGTGGTGGATCCCTACGACCGGGATTGCCTCGGCACCAACAGTTACGATGTGCATTTGAGCAAGCATCTAGCCACTTATTCGAATCGAGTGCTCGACGCACGCAAGCATAATGAGATCGATCATTTTGAGATTTCGGATGAGGGATTTGTATTGGAGCCACAGATTAATTATCTCGGAGCAACGCTGGAATACACCGAAACGCACAAAACGGTGCCTTTTCTGGAAGGGAAGTCGAGTGTCGGGAGACTGGGGATTGATATTCACGCCACGGCGGGCAAGGGCGATGTGGGTTTTTGTAATTACTGGACGCTGGAGATTTCGGTCAAACAGCCGGTGAGGGTGTACGCGGGTATGCCGATCGGGCAGTTGATTTATTTCTATGTGGAGGGAGAGGTGTTGAATCCCTACAGTCAGAAAAAATCAGCCAAGTATACTGAGAAGACCCATCGTCCGGTGGAGTCGATGATGTGGAAGAATTCGTTTTAGGGGAGGTGGTAGGGACGAGCGGCCCGATCGTCCGCAGATTGGCTCAAGCGAGCAGAGCGTTATTTTTTCGGCGCTTTTTTGCCTTTCGAATTTTCAACAGGAAGAAGGACGCCGTAGTCTTGGAGGCTTTGCACGTTGGCGGTGAGGAAAACCACATGCATAAGATCGCTGTTTTGATA
>JAADHD010000217.1 GCA_013152075.1 Verrucomicrobiota bacterium
TGCCCTGACAGCTCGGATACCAGAATCCGCTGCCGGTTGCCTACTGTCTTTGGTTCGATATGCTCAAAACTTCTGGCCACTTTCTGCACCGCATTCACGTGCATCCCTCCTTTGTGAGCGAATGCCGTTTCGCCCACATAAGGTGCGCGTGGGTGGTGCGGGTGATTAGCCAGATCATTCACAAAACGTGAGACCTCCGTTAGGCGTGACAGATCGACTCCCAGTTCAATGCCAAGCTTTAATTTCAAATTGGGAATCGCCGACGTCAGATTGCAATTCCCTATCCGCTCGCCAAAGCCGTTCACCGTTCCCTGCACCTGAGCCGCGCCGCCCGCTACTCCCGCTAAAGCATTGGCCACCCCTACGCCACAATCGTCATGCGGATGGATACCGACCGGCATCTGTAACTTCTCCAAAACGACACGCGTGATTTCCTCAACTTCCGCCGGCATCGTTCCTCCATTGGTATCACACAACACCACCATATCAGCACCACCTTCTTTGGCTGCCTGCAAGGTAGCCAGCGCATGCTCGGCATCGTCCTTATAACCATCAAAAAAATGCTCGGCGTCATAGATTACTTCGCGATCATGCTTCTTCAAATACGACGCGGTATCGCGGATCATTGCCTGATTTTCCTCAACCGTAGTTCCAAGAATCTCAAGCACATGCAACTTCCAGCTCTTGCCAAAATAAGTCACCACCGGAGCCTCGGATTTGATCAGCAGTGCCACTTGCGGATCCTCTTCAACCGCAACCCCTTTACGTCTCGTGCTACCAAAAGCCGCTATCTTTGCATTCTGCCAATCATGCTCTCTAGCTTGCTGGAAAAACTCAACATCCTTTGGGTTCGAGCCAGGCCAACCGCCTTCGATGTAATCCACTCCAAACTCATCAAGCTTTTTCGCAATGCGAAGCTTGTCCAGTGAACTGAACGACACGCCTTCTCCCTGCGTTCCGTCACGCAGGGTGGTGTCATAGATACTTACTTTTTCTGGTTTTGACTCACTCATAACAATAGCGATTATTTCGCCAGTAAGGACGATTCGAGCCGAGAAATTCACATGCGGTCAAACAATGACCTATCGGTTCGCTACCATCCAAACTGACTTAGTTTTGGATAATAGCGATGAGGATCGATTTGATAATAATTCGTTCCGACATCTGCATGGGATTTCATCATAGCTCGTCTGATGAAAAGTGCCAGTGCTTTTTTAGAGGCTCGGCAGAAACCACCTGGAATGAGCCTCCCAGATGCTATCAGCTAATGCCAAACCTTACCCCTTCAGCAGGTACGAAAACAATACTACGCCAAGCAGTAACATGCCAATGGCTATCCCTATTCCTAATGCGATCATCATAACGCCAATACCCATAATCCCCTGAATGGAAAAATCCAGCAGGAAAAATGAAATTTATGGGAGCAGTTCCCACCCGACTGATTACTTGCGGGGCTCCATGATTCTAACAGCGCTCAGGCCAACGTCACCCAAAGCTTTAGTAATATCGGCAATTGTTACTTTACCTGTGACCTTAAAACTGGATTTGCCTTTTTCCAAAGTATGCTCATCAAGGCCTTTGACGGTTTTAAGCGCCTTTTTTAGCGCCTTATCGCATTTGCCACAGCAATTATGAATTCCGGACACCTCCACCTCCGGCACTTCTTTTTTACTCCCTCCGAGTTTTTTCATCTTCAGTTTCGCGTGGTCCGTGCTGCCATAAAACCCGGCTTCATGAATCTTAAACAGCGCATCTTCCACCGCCTGCCCAGAATCCCCAATTAAAGTCACCGTCCCAGCTCCCTTGTCAAAAGACAGCTTGATATCGTCATAACGCTCGACCGATGCCTCCATCTTCTTCTGACATTTGGAACAACAAAGATGAGCTCCACTCAAAACTACTGATGTAGGTCCTTTCGGCATCACTTTGGGATCGCCCTTCAGTCCATCTGCCGAAGCTCCTCCCTTCTTTCCCTGCTCAGCGATAAAGTCCTGATCCTCCTTACTGAAGACACTGACAGCAAGAGTCATATCCTTGCCTTTCATATTGATAGTGACTTTGTCCCCTTCAACTTTGACAAATTCAGCTTCAATTTTCTTTTTATCCGCAGCCCTCGTCCAGGTTCGCGCCTCGGCATTCATTGCAAATACAAGAACACTGGCGACCGTCGTCAAAATTAGCAAAGCGGAGGTTTTCATAATGCTGATATTAAAATACCGCTTTCAAACAGGGTCAATGAATTTTCTCAGAGATTGAGGAATTCCCTCTTCTCATCGATGATTCACAGAATCCGCTATTGCAAGCCGATGAGAATGGCGGCATCCTGCCCGCAATATGAGCAATAATTCTCCTCAAAAAATAGATTTTGATCTCAAACTGCCAAATTTTGATCCGCAAACTCTATGGCTCCCTGCGCTATTGATTCCTCTGGTCATTGTTGCCATTGGGCTCTTCACTGCCTTCTACACCGTGCAGGCCGAAGAAGCAGGCATCGTCACACGCTTCGGCAAACTACACACCATCACCACTCCCGGACTTCACGGCAAACTCCCTTTTGGTATCGATAAGGTTCAACATGTGCCCGTCCTGCGCCAGATGAAGCAGGAATTCGGCTTCGGCACCAGCGGCGCTACCAATTCCAGACAATACTCGGGTAGCCGGGAAGAGCAGAACAACGAAAAGCACATGGTCACCGGTGATCTCAATGCAGCTCTAGTTGAGTGGGTGATCCAATACCGAATCGCAGATCCCGAAAAATACCTTTTCCAAGTCCGTGATGCCGATGAAATTCTCAGACACGCTTCGGAGGCCATCATGCGCGAAGTTGTTGGGGATCGCACCGTAGACGAAGTCATCACCATCGGTCGTCAGGAAATCGAAGCCCAGTCTCTGATTAAACTCCAGGCCCTCGTGGATAAATATTCCATGGGCCTGCAGATCGATCAGGTGCAATTAAAAAATGTCGACCCACCGGAGCCGGTGCAAGCTTCGTTCAATGAAGTCAATAACGCCCAGCAGGAACGTGAAAATTTAATCAACATCGCCAACGGCCAATACAATCGGGAAGTCCCCAAAGCGCGGGGCGAAGCGGAACGTAAAGTGAGTGAAGCGGAAGGTTACGCCACAGAAAGAATCAACGAAGCCGAAGGTGATGCTGCCAAATTCACCGCCCGCTACATCGAATACAAAAAGGCTCCTGACATCACCGAAAAACGTCTCTATCTCGAAACCATGAATGTGGTGATTCCTCAACTCGGCCGAAAAATCATCATCGACAGCGAGGCCAAACAAATTCTACCGCTATTGCAATTGACGCCAGGTGCCACCCCCGTATCACGCCCACCAGTCACTCGCTAGGCACAACCAAAACATTAATATTACCATGAACAAATTCCGCCTAACTTCCTGCTTCGCTATTGTCCTATTCTTAATAGTGGCAATCGTTCTGTCTCTTTCCTGTTATACGGTCGACATGACCGAGCAGGTCATCATTACTCGTTTCGGCAAACCGATCGGTGAGACCATCGATACCGCCGGATTAAGATTCAAAGTTCCTTTCATCGACGAGGTGAATCGTTTTGAAAAACGCATCATGGCTTGGGATGGCCAGGCCAATGAAATGCCAACCAAAGACAAAACCTATATTCTGGTAGACACCTATGCCCGCTGGAAAATCGTCGACGCACGCGCTTTTTTCGAAAACCTAAGGGATGAACGACGGGCGTTATCCCGGCTTGATGATATTCTCGGTAGCGAAACCCGTAATACAATTGCCCGCCACAAGCTGATCGAAGTTATTCGTACGACCAAAGACCGCGAACCCGAACGTCCCGAGGGCCTAAGTTCCGGATTGTCCGGCAACGTCGCTGTGTTGCCCCCCATTACCAAAGGACGGGTAGTGCTCGAAAAAGAAATCCTGGAACGCAGTAAAGGAAAGGTCAAAAAATTTGGGATCGAATTGCTCGACCTGAGATTCAAACGCATCAACTACAACGAAACCGTGCGCCGACGCATCTACGAACGCATGATCAGTGAACGCGCCCAGATCGCTGAACTCTTTCGCTCGGAGGGAGCGGGTGAAGCCGCCAAAATTCTCGGCAACATGGAAAAAGAACTGAAAAGCATCAGTTCCTCTGCCTACAAGAAAATCCAAATCACCAAAGGTGACGCCGACGCCAAAGCGATCAAAATTTATGCCGAAGCTTATGATCAGGATGCCGCATCCAAAAGCTTTTACGAATTCACTCGCACCATGGAAACTTTCGAAAATACGCTCGGCAATGATACCATGCTGATCCTGAGTACCAATTCCGATCTTTTCAAATATCTGAAAGGCTTGGATTCAGATGAGTGATTTCCAACGCAATAAGAAGACGTAGGATAGCAATACCAACGATATAAGAACCCATTTCCACCATGTCCTCACCTGTCCGCACACGCTTTGCTCCTTCGCCCACCGGCCATCTTCATGTCGGCAGCGCCCGCACGGCGCTATACAACTATCTGCACGCTCGCCATACCGGCGGCACTTTTGTGCTGCGGGTAGAGGACACGGACGCGGCCCGTAACACCGAAGCTTCCCGCGACGCGATTTTTTCCGGACTGGAATGGCTGGGCATGGATTGGGATGAAGGTCCGAAAGCCGGGGGTGATTTTGGACCCTATTTTCAAAGTGAACGCAACGAAATTTACGGTCGCTATCTCGCCCAACTTGAATCATCAGGGCACGTCTATGAAGACGATGACGGAGCGGTCCGTTTCCGTATGCCGGATGAAAACGTCACCGTGAATGATCTCATTTGTGGAACGCAGTCCATCAATTTGAAAGAACAAGGATCCACTCGCTGGGATGCCGAGCTCAAAAAAGACGTTCCCTCCAATCCTGATCTGGTCATACGCCGGGCGGATGGTTCCTACATTTTTCATTTCGTGAATGTGGTCGACGACATCGACATGAAAATCACTCACGTGATTCGGGGGGAAGATCATCTCTCCAATACTCCCAAACATGTCGCGCTCTTTGAAGCTCTGGAAGCTCCCCTGCCAACTTTTGCCCACATTCCACTCAACCTGAATGCGGACGGCTCCAAGATGAGCAAACGCGATCAGGGCGCAGCAATCACCGATTACATCGAACAAGGCTTTCTGTCCTCTGCGGTCTGCAACTACATCGCCCTGCTCGGCTGGTCACCGAAAGATGATGAGGAAATATTTTCCCCGGAAGAACTGGTGGAACGTTTTGAGCTGGCCGGAATCAATCGCTCGAACTCCCGCTTTGATTTCAAAAAATGCCTGTGGCTCAATGGCGAACATCTACGCCGACTTGATCCCGAAACTTTGATGGAAAAGTCGAAGCCCTTTCTGATAGATCAAAACATCCCTCTCGATGACTCACGCCTACCTGCTGCTCTGCAACTCATTCGCGAGCGAGCGGAAACCTTGAGCGATATCCCAAAAGGCATCGCGCCTATTTTCTCCGACAGCGTGGAAATCGAACAGGATGTATTGGGAAAAATTTCCGGCAAGGAAAACATCACCGGCTTGCTGCAGGGTTTGCATGATGCTTTTGCCGCAAGTGAAAACGAATGGACCGCTGACAATATCAAACCCTTGATTGTTGCCAGCGCCGAATCTCTCGATGTAAAAATGGGCGCTCTGATGCTGCCCTGCCGCATCGCGTCAACCGGCAAAGCAGGCGGCCCTGATCTGTTGCCGCTGCTCGAATTGATCGGACGCGAGCGAGTGCTTGACCGCATCACAGTTTTGATGGGAAAGTTAGTAAAATGATATCAGTTTGAGAGAGGCTATCACGCAAGGATCGGCGGTTTCCAAACCGCCGAAATGAGTTTAGGGCACTTGGAAAGTGCCCCTCCTTGAATGGATCTTTCCATGCCACACTAAAAAATGAGCACAGCCAAGGACGTTTATACTTTTGAAGATCTTCGCACCTGGCCTCAGGCCACCGGCGGAATCCAACCGCCCCCGCGCTTGAGCGTATTCGGCGACCCGGTCGCTCACTCACTTTCACCGGAAATGCACAACCCCGGGCTCCGCGAAGCTGGAATCGACGCTCAATACGTGCGCCTCAACATTACCCCCGATAAGTTAAAGGATGCCCTGCAGGAGCTGAAAACCCAAAATTTCATCGGCACCAATCTCACCATCCCCCACAAAGCTGCTGCCATCGAGCACATGGATGACATCGACGAAACAGCCCGTCATATCGGAGCGGTCAATACCGTGCTGGTGGAAGACGGTAAATTGATCGGATACAACAGTGACGGCCCCGGTTTTGCCCGGGCGATCCGGGAAGAATTCTCCGTCGACCTTCACGACATGCGCATCATGATCATCGGAGCTGGCGGCGGAGCCGGACGCGCAGTGGCTGTTCAAGCCGCAATGGATCAATGTGAGCGTTTGGTTCTCGTCAACCGCACCGTGGAAAAAGCCGAAGCTCTCGCCACCGAATTAAAGCCTCTTTTCAGGGAGGGGCACATCGACGGACCGATGAGGCGCCTTGAAGCCATCTCCATGGAGGAAGCGGCACTGGCCGCACAGATGGATCACATCGACCTGATCGTCAACGCCACCTCACTGGGAATGAAACGCAGTGATCCGGAAGTCCTGCCCGCCCGCTTGATCCAGCCCCACCAATTCGTTTACGACATGGTCTACAACCCGGGCCGCACCCACCTCATTACCCAGGCGCAGAATGCCGGAGCTCGTGCAGCCAACGGGCTCTCTATGTTATTGCATCAGGGTGCCATCTCCTTCGAGTTCTGGTTCAACCGTGAAGCGCCCCTGGAAGCCATGCGAAAAGGGCTTGGAGATGCCTTGTCTTAAATAGTGCGAGTCATTTTTTACTCGCAAGAATATTTCAACCGGAGTAAACTTTCACTTACGATGAGCATTACGGAAGTCCAAAATCTGTCCCTTCGCGAGAAATTCCAAGTTATGGAGCTGATATGGGATGATCTGCGCAAACACGTTGACACATTGGAAATGCCTACCGCCCACAAGCAACTTCTCGATTCCAGACAGGAGCGGGTTTCTTCAGGCAAAGCAACGATCCAG
>JAADHD010000205.1 GCA_013152075.1 Verrucomicrobiota bacterium
AAAGCTGAGAAAAAGAATGAAGCCGTGTGGGGTTTTGGGATGAATATGGACTGCCAAGCCGCTTAAAAACCATAAACCTTCCTTCAAAAATCTATGGGTAATAAACAAAGGAAACAGGGCAATCGACAATTTATGACTTTTGCCTGACCCTTCGCTTGCTGCGATTTTATCAATTCTCACCTCCCCAAAAAACCCAGCAAGTCACGCACCTCATCAGGCTTCAAAATCGCCAGCAAACCTTCCGGCATGATGGACTGATCAAGCACTTCCCGTTTGGTCACATCCTTGGTCGCCACCGATATCTCGCCCGCCGGCGTGCGCAGGCTGATGGTATATTCATTCTCAGAAGCTACATTACCGCTGACCACGGTTCCATCTTTCTGAGTGATTATCGTCAGCTTGAAATCCTGCGGCAAGGTAGCCGAGGGATCGATGATATTTTCGAGCATGTAGGCGATATCGCCACGATTTGCCCCGGTCAGGTCGGGACCGATATTGCCACCCTCCCCTTTCAGGTTATGACAGGCCATGCAGAGTTGCTGGAACTTTAAATGGCCGTTTTTAAAATCAGCCTTGGCCAGGACATCCGGGGTCAATTGATCCCGCCATTTTTTGATCAAAGCTTTTTTCTCCGCTGAAGATCTCCCTAACTTCCCCCACACTTTTGTCAGTTGCTTGTTGAGTTCTTTGTTCTTAAACGTCTGGATATGTCGGGCATGATAAGCTGTCACTGCCTGACTGGGCACCACTTTCGCCGCGATGGCGTCGAGCAGTTGGCCTGCAAATTTCGGGTTGGCCGTCAGGGTATTGATGGTCGCCAACTGGTCTTCACCAGAATAACTCTTGTATTGCTTGATGAGCGCATCAGCTATTTCTACCTGCTTGAATGCAGCGAGAGATTTGATCGCTTCGAAACGAAGACCCTCAGTAGCCAGCAACGAGAGAACCGCCGGCACTGATTCTTTATTTCCAGACTCACCGACCAAGTCCAGAGCGAGCCGTTTGGCATCCACACTGGCTTTGGCATCAGTTAATGTTTGTTCCAATTCAGCCAAGGTTCCGGCTTCATCAAAAATGAAATTCAAGCGCAGAGCTACGGGAAGAAGTTCAGCAGACGATCTGCTCGCAGCCATCACCAACTCCCAATCCGCCGGAGCCTTAACCTCTCGTCGCCCCTTCAAGGCCGCCGCCATGCCGGTAAGAACACCAAGACGGGTTTCGTCATCTTTCAACTTGCCGAACACCTGCATCAGTGGATCCAATTGCCCTGCCGCCGCCAAACGCCGGGCGATAGATCGCGGGATCACCGGAAACTTCGCTTGCTGCAACAAAGCCACCGCCTCGACAGGGTAATCCGCAGTGACGTCTTTCAACCCAAACCACAGCATCAACGGAATGTTTTGATCTTCGCGATCTTCAACACGTTGCGCCAAAGCTTGAGCAATTGGCCAGCGTTGTTTGGCGGGCAGGAGCGCCATCGATGACGCGATATACACACGCACCAGCGCGGAGGGATCAGATTTTGCCAGATCCTGCAAACGTGCCACCCAGACCTCGCCACCAACCTCAGCCGCGATGCGCACTCCCCAGGCTCGCAAATGTTCACTTGGATCATCCAATGCAAATTTGATATCCTCGTCACCCAACAAGCTCGTAACTTTCAGTGTTAAAAAAGCGCGAATTCGTTGAGGCACCGTCGAGTCTCCAGCAAGAATGTCTTTCAACGCCGCCCCAACCAATTTTTCGTCAAGCTTTCCGGCTACCGCGCGCTGCTGCAGGATGCTCCTGGATTTGCGGGCAAACCATTCATTCTTGTCCAGCTGATAAGCCACCAAAAGTTCATCCGTCGCCTTCCACAAATCGATCGGCTTCGACTTGGTCGCGTCCCCGTAAGTGATCTTGTAAATTCTCCCCGAAGTCCGGTGAACTCCATCGTTGTCGTGACACTCCCCGTCATCACACCAGTCGGATATATATACATCACCATCCGGTCCATAGAGTTGAGTCACTCCTCGATACCACTGATTATTCGCAAACATAAAGTCTTCTTCATGTTTGCCCACATAACCTGATCCCTTGCGCGCCAAGCTGTCGTTATTCAAACGCCGCCCGTGGGTATTGGACATAAAAATGGTGTTATTGTATTTCTCCGGCCACTTTCCTCCAAGGTAAATCATCGCCCCACAATGCGTATGGCCCCCGCCAAGTTTTCCATGCACACCCTTCCCGTCACGAGTCTTGGTCCAGTCATCGGTGCTTCCCGCATGATGCAAATGGTCAGCGCACATCGGAATGCGCTCATAAACATTTATCCCCAAACCTTCCGCGTAATTATTCATGCGCGGAAAGTAGGCTCCAGGAATCAAGTGCCACAGATGACCATTAACGTTATTGGAAAAAAATAACTCCCCCACATCGTTCCAGTCCAATCCCCAGGGGTTCGTTGTGCCATGACTGATCACTTCGAATTTTTTGCTCACCGGATGAAAGCGCCAGATAGAACAATCCAATAAAGTCCGCTCATCTTCCGGCGTGCCCGGCACACCCACCAAGGATTTTGCCGAGATACCATGCCGCCCATACATCCAACCATCAATGCCCCAGGTCAGTCCGCTGAGAAAATTGTGTTTTGCTTTGATTGACCAGCCATCGAGTACCACCTCAGGCGCTCCATCTGGCACGTCGTCCCGATTGCGGTCCGGGATAAACAGCAAATTGGGTGCATCCCCCACCCAGACTCCACCCCAACCCACGGTCATTGCCGACACATGATTGCCACCCGTCCAGAACACCGTGCGCTTGTCATGGCGTCCGTCATTATTGGTATCCTCGAACACCACAATCCGGTCCTCGCCTTTTTTCTCCCACTCATGATACGAGTAGGATTCCGCCACCCAGATTCGCCCACGATCATCCAGTGCCATGGCAACCGGTTGACGCACATCCGGCTCACCAGCATATAAAGTTGCTTTAAAACCCTCCGGCAAAGTGATCGCTGCTACCGCCTCCTGTGGTGAAGGCGGCTCTTCTCCGGGCTTCTGGGAATTGCGGGGCTGGTAGTCGTCTGCACCCATGGCAGAACACAACAACAAGCCACTGAGGGCGTGGAGGGATAAATATCGGAGGTTCATAATTACAAGATTATGCAAGACAGTAGCGACGATTTGCATTATTTCAAAGAGTGATGAAAAATCTGCCACCCTGCCCCCTCAAGCAAACTCTCCTTTCTCTCCTGCTGCTGGTTTACTGTAGCCTGTTGATTCCCTCCTCTCATGCCGAAAATCTAGGCTGGGAAACTTGTCAGGAAAAGGGCCACTACCTGAACGCGTTCTACGAATCCAAACCCGGAGTAGGCGGTCGTCAATACGAACGGGATCGGCGCATCGATGTGAAACATCTGAAACTCGAACTCGTGCCCGACTTCGCTAAACAGGCCATGGCCGGAATCGCTACTTTGAATTTTTCCCCGATAGCAAAACCGCTCGATCAACTGCATTTGGATGCCGTCAGCCTGTCTGTCGAAAAGGTCGAATCTTCCGCTCCGCTCCAGGACTGGGAAAACAATGACGAGCAGATCATCCTGACTTTCAAACAAGCTCTCCCCGTCGGCAAGGAGGCCTGGGTAAAAATCACTTACTCGGTAGAGAAACCCGATCACGGACTCTATTTCCGCACCGAAGCCATGGGATATCCCAAGGGCGACGATCAACTCTGGACCCAGGGTCAACCGGAACGGCACCGATACTGGTTTCCGGGCTACGATTATCCCAATGAACGTTTTACCTCCGAAGTCATCTGCAAGGTGCCTGACAAAATGACCGTGCTTTCAAACGGCAAGCTGCTCAGCGAAAAAACGGCAAACGGCTTCACTATCTTTCACTGGTTACAGGATAAACCTCATGCCAATTATCTGGTTTCGGTCGTCGCCGGGTATTTCGATAAACTGGAGGATCAATACCGCGACATCCCACTCGCCTTTTACGCTCCGCCATCGGAATTCGCGGTCGCCGAAAATTCGTTTCGCGACACCAAACAGATCATGGCCTTTTTTGAAAAAGAAATTGGCGTGCCTTACCCCTGGGACAAATATTTTAGCGTTTGCGTGCACGACTTTATTGCCGGCGGAATGGAAAATACCAGCCTCACTACGCTGACCAACTACACTCTGTTTTCCGAAGCGTCGGAAAATATCCGCACCAGTTACCCTCTGGACGCCCACGAAATGGCCCATCAATGGTTCGGCGATCTGGTCACGGCAAAGGACTGGAGTCAGCTCTGGTTAAACGAAGGATTCGCCACCTTTTACACTAACCTCTACGAGCAATCGAAAAACGGTACGGACTCCATGCGATACCGCCTTTATCTCGACGCCAAACGAATTTTCAAAGCCAAAGACGAAAAACCAATCACCTGGCGTGGATATAAAAACCCACAAGAACAATTCGACTATCGTGTGTATCCAAAAGGCGGGTGGGTATTGCACATGTTGCGATCACAAATGGGCCCCGAGCTCTATCAAAAATGCATCCAGACTTATCTCGAGCGCAACCGGGAACAGTCCGTCGAAACCGCTGATCTCAGAAGGGTAATCGAGGAGCTATCCGGGCAATCCTGGGATCGTTTTTTCGATCAATGGGTTCACCATGGAGGTGTTCCAAAACTGAAGATTTCTTCCTACGACTGGGATGAAAAACGCAAGCAGGCCAAACTCAGCATTTCCCAGACTCAAAAGATCAGCGATAAGGTGGTGCTCTTTGTCCTTCCATTGCCCGTCCGCATGATCGTTGACGGTAAAGTGCACGATACCACCGTGAGCATCACCCGGGACTCCGAAGACTTCTATTTTGATTTACCCAAAAAGCCCGACATCATCCGCGTTGATCCAGATTACACCTTGTTAGCAGATATCTACTTTCACCCCCCGACTTCCACTCGAAGTGCTCAGCTGAAAAATAAAAAAGATATGATGGGCCGACTGCTGGCCGTTCAACTACTGGGCGGAAAAAAAGACAGCAAGAGCATCGACAAGCTCAAGCACACCCTGAACAACGACTCTTTTTATGGGGTGCGCATCGAAGCCGCCAAAGCACTAGCCAAAACCCACACGCCGGATGCTCTTAAAGCTCTCACAGATTCCCTGAACCAGAAAGATGCGCGGGCCAGGCAGGAAGTGGTGCGGGCTTTGGTGAAATTTTACAACAATGATGCGCTGTCCACTTTGAAACAAATCGTGAATAAAGAGAAAAATCCAGAAATAGCAGCAGTGGCTATTGACGGTCTGGGCAAGTTTCCCGTCAGCCAGGTCAAAACCACCTTGCTTGGTGCATTGGAAAAGCCATCCTACCGGAACACCCTCGCCAGTGCCGCCATCCATGCCATGAAAGATCAAAGCACGCCGGAATACGCCGAGGTTTTGTTGAAAGTTTTACAGACTCAGGAAACATCCTTTACCACTCGCAGTTTTGCCAGCTCCATGAACAGCCTGGCGACTCTCGTTAGAGGTGAACAAGCGGACAACGCCGCTAAAGAAGAGATTCGGGTTTTTATCAGCGAATTTCTATCGCATCCCAAACCCTCACTAAGAATCGCCGCCATCCGTGCCCTGGCAAGCCTGGAAGACCAACGTTCCTTACCTGCTCTGAAAACCATAACCAGCAGCGGCAATAAAGAATCCAGCGAATACAAAGCCGCCGAGTCAGCCATCAAAAAACTGGTCTCAGGAAAAAAACAAGCTGATGAAGTCGAGGATCTCCGCAAGGAAATGTTGAAAATTCAGAAAGAAATTCAGGGCCTCAAAAAACAAGTGGAGACTGAAAGGAACCGATCACTGCTGTTGCTGAAATCTGTGCGGCCTCTACTCAAGCCTGATAAAAAGTGAAACATTCCGATAGGCAACACAGCTTCTTACTCTCTCTTCTTATCCGCGCTTGTCCGTGAAATCCGCGGTTAAAAACCTTTCACGGATAGCGCGAATGGGAGAAATAATTCATCCCTCTTCATTTCACCCTCCCCACAAGCACTCCGTAGCATCCGAGCACAATCAGCGCCGCGCCCACCACTTGCAGGACACTAAACGTTTCCGCAAACAACAACACTCCCCCTATCGAAGCGGTGACCGGCAACGCCATCTGAATCGAAGCACCGCTGGCAACCGGCAAATAACGATAACTTTCGGTCATCGCAATCTGCCCGAGACTGGATACAACGGCGGCCACTGAGATCAGCAGAAACTCCAATCCCCCAGGCCATTCAAATGAATAGATGGCAAAAGGAGTCATCACCAGGATCAAATAGATACACTGGCACAAATATATGGCCCCGGAATGGTAAGTCCGCGTGAGCTGCCTAATCGCAACCACAGCACCGGCAGCACTGAGCGCTCCCACCAGCGCCATGACTTCAGCCATAACAAAGTGAGATCCTCCGCCCCCCATGCCGACACCTGTCAAAAGCAGCACCCCTGACAAAGCCACCACAATCCATACAGCCTTCACCCAGCCGAGGCGCTCTTTTAAAAACAACGCAGCCATCACCGCGGCGAACAGAATATAGGTGCTACTGATCAGGGTCGATTTACCCGCCCCGAGAATGGGGATCGTCCAATAAAAACAGGCGGTGCCCACCAAACCGGTAAGCCCTCTCCAAATCATCAGTCGCTCGGTAAATATCGGACGCAAACGAATCAAGCCCCGCCCTCTAAACAGGGCAATGATTACAAAAAATCCCAACACAGCGCGCGCATACAAAGCCAACCACGGACTCACATTCAAGTGGCTACCAGTGTATTTTAGAATCAAAACGTTTGCCGAAAACAAGGTCAAAGACAGCACCATGAGCCATACTCCACGGGAGAAGTGCTCCTGCGTCTGAGGCTGCTGGCATATTACCGAAGCTGATGAGTTTTTATCGTTCATAAATCAATCTGGGAAGCGTCCCGGAG
The DNA here is from genome assembly GCA_013152075.1 of Verrucomicrobiota bacterium. Taxonomy (GTDB): domain Bacteria; phylum Verrucomicrobiota; class Verrucomicrobiia; order Verrucomicrobiales; family DEV007; genus JAADHD01. The sequence continues at coordinate 6,941 of JAADHD010000205.1, forward strand.
TTGATTTAGAAAAGATACCTGCCTTTAATTACCTGAATAGCTGGTAGAAAAAATACTTAAGATCTGCAATCACCCGAGACTGTGAATTAGCCAATAATCAGCCAACGTCGCACTCGCCCCTTCGCCACAGATGCGGCAACGGGTTTCATGGTCTTTAAGCTGATGGGTGAATTAAACATACCTTGTTAGGAAGTGCCACACTCTACATGCAACTTTCAACTTCGCAAGCACTCGTCAGCTTCTTCCTCCGCAAAGCTCCCTCCGCCGAGGCTTCGACAGACAAGCTGACCCCTTCCGCTGAGCGGAAGCTTACTCCTTCTCTATTCCCATTTTTTTCAGTTTGGGATGGATCACCATCCGGCAATAAGCGTTGCTGGGGTTGTTACGGTAAAAATCCTGGTGTTCTTTCTCAGCTTCCCAGAACTTGCTCGCTTGAGTAATTTCCGTTACCGCCGCATCCGCGTAACGTCCCGAATCATTTAAATCGTCCATAGAACAAATCGCTGCCGCCCGCTGCTCAGGGGAATGATAAAAAATCGCCGAGCGATACTGCGTGCCTCGATCCTCTCCCTGCCGATTCAAAGTTGTTGGGTCATGCGCCTGCCAAAAAACGTCCAGCAATTCCTCGTAAGTAATCTTCTTAGCATCATAGGCCACCTGAATCACTTCCGCATAACCTGACTGCCCAGCGCTCACCTGCTTATACGTCGGCTTATCTATGTCACCCCCCATATAACCTGATTTCACATCCAGCACCCCTGTCATACGCTCCATCACGGCTTCAGTGCACCAGAAACACCCCCCTGCAAAAGTGGCGATTTCCTGATTCGGATTTTTTAATTGGTCATTCATATCAGACTTCGAACAAGACAGAATCAGGCCTATTAGCCCTGTTCCCAAGATCAATCTCAAGTAGCTCATCAGTTTAAATTTTCTCTTTCTCTTCGGTCATCAGGTCTCTGCAAGCCTTCTCAACTCACCCAATGGTAAAGATATCTAAATTAAAATACGGAAATACGAAAGATCAAAAAATTAAAAAAAATCACCAATATCCTTGACTCATGCCATAGGTATCGAATAAGAATGCCATAGTTATTGAGTTTTATCCATGGCCCGCCCTAAAAATACGCTGGAAACCATCCAGATCACGATCTCGACCACGCCGCAAGTGAAGGAGTCCCTTCAGCAGCTGACCGAGACCGGTTTTTATGGCAAAAATGCCGCAGATACAGCCCATGCGCTTCTCAAGGAGCGCATCCGTGAACTCATGCAACAGGGGCAAATGCCAAGTCCGACTGCCAAAAAGTAGCCCGAACGATTGCCCAGCGCCCCGAAATCCTGATTCAACACAAACAACCATGCACCAACACAACCCAGATGCCTCACAAGACCAGCAAAACCTAAGAGTTTTGACCGCCGCCACTTTAGCCCCGGACAAGGCATACAAATCAAATTCAGCTGTTCGTGAAGCTTTCGATAGCGAACTGAGAGAACTGGCAGAAGAAATCGTCCGCTGTCACCCCAGTCTCACCCAGTTGTTGTTGAGTCTGGGAGACGCAGATGTTTCCAATCCCGTTCACGGGCGGAATTGATTCAGCAGGGCATATACCGGCCCCTGCCCCTAAGCTCTAAAACGGTCAACTTACCGCAAGGCACCCACGAGAGTGGCGTGCCTTTTTTATTCGCGGTTAATTGCTCACCACTCAGCCATTTCTCTCCTGATCTTCGGTCGGATGAACCAAATCAGCATAACCGCCGGTAGCACCATTAACCACAGCAGGCCCAGGACCATGCCAACCGTTGAAGCAATCTCTGTGATACTTGATATCATGCCCATCATATCCTCGGCTCCCGCCGCTGCCGCAGCTCCTGCGCTTTCCATTGTTTCTTTCTGAGCCTTCAACATTAGCGGGATTTGCTCTTGCTGCATTTGATAGCCAAAATAGGCGCTTACCAGCCCCAATACCACTTTCAATACAGCCCACAGGTTCAACATCATCGAAGCCGAACGTTTTCTCAGAGTCAAAAATAACCCACCAAAGAAAAGAAGCCCGCCTAAAAACAGGATACCGAATCCACTGATCAACAGGAACGGCTGCCACTTGTGGTAAAAACCTGTAGGCAATTGGGATATTTTTGCAAAAAACTCAGGAAAGCATCCGCCCAAAATCGTCATCAAGCTGTTCATGCATCCCAACACTCCGAATATCATCGCAACGATCCCCAGTGTTTTGGGCCAACTCGTTTGTTTTACTGCCGGGTTACGGGAAACTCCGGATTGCTCGCTCTCATATTCATCCATGATTCTATCCTATCGACTCAAACATCTTACCGCAATCCAATTCCACCTTTTCAAATGCCTTTCGTTCCGTCATTTCTGGACCCCAATCCCCTCACGCAAACGCGCCAAAAAAGAACTTTGCTCGCCCTGTTATCTGTCGGACAATAATCCCCTCTATGAAAAAACTGACCTTTTTCCTTTCCATTGCTCTGACGTCACTCACACTTCCCGGCCTTTCTCCGGCCTCGGCAGCCGACGCCCCGCCAAATATCGTTTTCATCTTCACTGACGATCACTGCGAGCAGGCGCTCAGCGCTTACGATCCTCTGCGCATCACCACTCCCAACATGGATCGCATCGCCAACGAAGGCATGCGCTTCAATCGTTGTTATGTCACCAACGCCATTTGTGGTCCCAGCCGTGCTGTGATCCAAACCGGAAAGTACAGCCACCTCAACGGTTTCATGACTAACTGGAACACCTTCAACGGTGATCAACAAACCTTTCCAAAAATTCTCCGCAAAAATGGTTATCAAACAGCCGTGATCGGGAAGTGGCACCTCAAGTCCACCCCCCAAGGCTTCGACTACTACGACATCCTTGTCGGCCAGGGACCCTATTACAACCCCCCCATGCTCACGGGTGGAATCAGCGGCGAACCTAAAAAGGTCTCACACACTGGTTACACCACCGACATCCTCACCGACAAAACTTTGGCCTGGCTCAAAGAAGTCGATAAGACCAAACCCTTCATGGTGATGTACCAGCACAAAGCGCCACACCGCAACTGGCAGCCCGGCCCAAAATATCTCAACTGGCTCGATGACAAAACCATCCCCGAACCGGAAACCCTGTTTGACGACTACTCCCATCGAGCCTCTCCAGCCTCAACTCAGGAGATGACCATTGAACACCACCTTTCAAGATTTGATCTTAAACTCGACCCTCCGAAAAACCTCACCTCCGAACAGCTCGCTACCTGGAATTCGGCTTACGATCCCAAAAATGAAGCTTTTACGAAAGCCAATTTGTCCGGCCGTGAGCTGGTGAAATGGAAATACCAGCGTTATGTCAAAGACTACCTGCGTTGCGTGAAATCGGTCGATGACGGTATCGGGCGAGTGCTTGACTACCTCGACGAATCAGGCCTGGCAAAAAACACCATCGTGATCTATTCCTCCGACCAGGGCTGGTATCTCGGCGAGCACGGTTGGTTCGACAAACGCTGGATGTATGAAGAATCGCTCAAAACCCCGCTACTTGCCCGTTGGCCAGGGGTCATCAAACCAGGCTCAATTAACAACGACATCGTATCAAATCTCGATTTCGCCGAGACTTTTCTCGACATAGCCGGCGCTCCTATTCCGGACGATATGCAGGGCAAATCCCTGGTGCCGATCTTCAAAGGAAAAACTCCTAAAGACTGGCGTAAAAGTTTTTATTATCACTACTTCGAATTTCCCGGTGCCCACGCCGTCGCCCGTCACTATGGCGTGACCAGCGGTAAACAAAAACTCATTCACTACTACGAACTCGACGAGTGGGAATTGTTCGACCTCGAAAAGGATCCCAATGAACTCGTCAGTATTTACGGAAAACCGGAAGCTGCTGAATTACAGAAAAAATTGGAAGCCGAACTCAAACGCTTGCGAATTCTTTACAAATTACCTGCAAAGGATCCGCAAGATTCCTTTCGCAAAACTAAGAAAAAGAAAAATCCGTCCAAGAAAAAAGCGAATTGATGCCAACCGCCAATTCTCTTCCAAATCACTAACCCGATTCTGATGTGGGGGAACTGGATCACCCTTGATCTCTTGCTGGCAGAAACAAAAGCCTACCCGTTTATTTCGTCACCAACCACAGGGCATGCACCACGCCGGGAATATAAAATAACAAACAAAGAACGATGTTGATGATGAGATCTTTCCCAACGCCATTTTTTAACAATACGGCAAGAGGCGGGAGAAAAATCGCAAGGACTATTAACAGGACTTTATTCATTTTTTTATTGGTTAAAGTTTAAATTGCTTCCAGCAATGCCAGACTTTAGCAAAAGCAACTCCTCCAGGTCAATACTACAAAAAATCACTTTTGGAATCCGTCCTACAAGGCCGATTTTTTCTCAAAATGAGGTTACGGGAATATTTCGATCTACTCAACAATTAGCCATTCGACAAGTGATACTGCTCAGCAAAGGGCAACCAAGTATCCTTCTTTATTTCGGGAGCATTGGATCGCACGACATTCAACGTCACTTGCAGTTCAACGAGGGCTGTATTGATTCTGGATTTACTGATTTTCCCCGACGGCGAGATAGCCTCCCGCAACTCGGCCGTCGTGTGGGACTCAATACGGATCAATTCATACAACTGTTGAGCCAATGGTTTGCAGGTAGCAACTGATCGATGATGAGCAGGATAATGGTTCGCCCGAAGATGATTCA
>JAADHD010000346.1 GCA_013152075.1 Verrucomicrobiota bacterium
CCCGACGAGTGGGTGATTCGCGGCAACCACCATGATGGCTGGAACCATGGGGCGAACGATCCGCTGTCGGGTCAGATTGCCTTGATGGCGGAAGCGAAGGCGGTGGGAGAATTAGCCAAAGCGGGGCAAGGCCCATTACGCACGATTATTTATGCGGCCTGGGACGTCGAGGAGCCGGGCTTGATTGGCTCGACCGAGTGGGCGGAACATCATGGCAAAGAATTGAAGAAAAAAGCGGTCGCTTATCTGAACTCCGACGGCAACAGTCGCGGTTTTGTCAGGCTCGGCGGCAGTCATGTGCTGGAGCGATTTTTTAATCAGATCATGGAGGAGGTGAAGGATCCGCGTTTGGATATTTCGGTGAAAGAGCGGAAGCGTGCCTATCTCAAGATTTTTGCATTGAGTGATAAGGAGAAAAAAGAGGCGAGTAGCCGAGAGGATTTACGCATTTATCCATTGGGCTCAGGGTCCGACTATACGCCCTTTCTGCAACATCTCGGAATCGCGTCGGCGAACATGGGTTTCGGAGGAGAGGCGGCAGGGGGCAGTTATCACACCCTGTATGATACATACGAACACCACATGAAGTGGAATGATCCTGGCTTGGTTTATGGCGTGACGCTATCGCAAGTAGCCGGCCGAGCGACTTTGCGTCTGGCCAATGCTCCGCGTCTGCCTTTTGAGTTTCGGGCCTTGGCGGATAACATTGAGCTTTACGTGGGAGAGCTTGAAGAGCTGGCGGATAAAATGCGCGAGGACTCAGCGCGGACGAACCGCTTGATTGATGATGGCACTTACGATGCGGCGCTCGATCCGAATAAAACACTCGGTCCGCCAAAACGCGAAAAACCAGTGCCGCATTTTAATTTTGCTCCGCTCAAAAACTCGTTGGGACGTTTGCAAACAGCGGCCGATGCTTATGAGGCGGTTGCCGCTGGAGGTTTTGTCGCCTCCGAGAAAATAAATGCGCTCTTGTACACCAGTGAACGCTTGCTGACTCGCGATGAAGGTCTGGAAGGGCGGACTTGGTACAAACATCACATCTACGCGCCGGGTTTTTACACTGGTTACGGAGTCAAAACGATCCCTGGCGTGCGAGAAGCGATCGAGCAGCGTGAATATGATGAGGTGGCTAGGCAGGTGAAAATTGCCGCTCAGGTGATTGATCGGATGTCCGAGCGAATTGAGGAGATAAATAAATTGGCGGCGGTGAAGTAATTTTTTTCGATTGGTTCGGTGGAAGCAGTTTTCTGAACGAGGTCAAGGGTCATTTGCGGGCAAGGTGGAACTTGCTCCTCCCTCCTTCGGTAAAAGTTTTAGCTTAAGGCAACTTGCTGGAGGGGGATGCTCCCACGTGCCTGCATTATTATTATTTCCTCTAAAACCCTGTGCACTCCAAAAAGGTTAGATCCTGTCCACCAAATTCGAATGTCAACAATGGAGAGTCTTTCTTTTTTCCCAGCCGGAAGCAGGTTCTGACATTCAATATGAATCGCTTATTCGCTTCCAGCTGTGTTTCCTCCTGGCCGAGAATCAGATAGGTGCCGTTGGTGCTATCAAGGTCTTCCAGATAAAAGTTGTTGTCGAGGAAAGTGATGCGGGCATGTCGCTTGCTTACATTGTTACTGGCCAGGGTCAGGGAATTGCTGATATGGCGGCCAACAGTGAATGGAGTCTGTAAGATGGGGATGGTTTTTTCGCTATGAAGCAGGTAGGCGGAAATTTCATCAGGCAGATTGCTTCGTTCGTCATCCGGATTCTTGCTAAGCCTCTGGAACCCCATTTGTTCTAGGCCTGCAATCAGCGTGTCCATATCTCTGTGGAAGTCAGGGTCAATTCTGACGGGAATTCCATTGTAAAAGGCCAAACGTTTCAGGCTATCTGGCAGTTCAGTCTCATTGGGCATGTGCATGCCCTTAACCAGTAATGGAATTATGGGGATATTGTTTTCGATGGCCGACTCAATCTCAATACGCACGAAGTCCTTAGGGTCGTCGAGACGACGGCTACAGCTTGTATCGTCGCTGCTGCCCCACCATTCGCTTCCAATGACGGCAATTACTACGCGAGATCTCTTAATAGTTGCGGAAATGTGTTCTGCAAAGTGAACTCCCAGCGGAATTGATCCAACGTCTTTGAACACGGCCTTTTTGCCAAAATTTGCAATCAAGCGGTCATAGATTCGACCGGTTATATCGGTACTGTCTTTTCGACGGTAAGAAATGACCGCAAGTTTCTCAGACATGATTCGATTGTTTTAAAAGGCGCGTTTCAAGTTCGATCAAGAGTTTATAGAAACCAAGATAAAAGAAGTCGTTAAGATTGCAAAGAATTCCAGCGGCCACTTTTTTGTAAGTGTAGGGGATGATGTTCTGATCATATACGAAGGAGTGCTGTTTAAACTTCGCATTGAAAAAATATACATCAGCAAAGTGGAATTTATAGGCACTGGAAATCAGAAAAGAGAGAGCACTTTGCAAAACGAAACTCTTCGCTAGCATTATTTTTTGGCAGAATTTTGATCGCTGTGGTTCGACCTATACTTTTCTGCCGCCCTTCATAAACTGTGCCCATTCCACCTTGCCCAAGTTTACTGAGGATTTCAGGATGCTCGCCCGATTCCTGATTGTTCATTGCGGAACTCGGATGGTCACCGACGCCCTCGACTTCGGTAGCACCCTCCCAAGAAAGCAAGTGCACCGGATACAGCCCCTCCGGAGACCCTTTGGAAATTCCTCTATCGCACGGAGTGCGTTTGCGGGGGGCATTTAATTGAAAGGGACTTCGGCACAGGGTGTGTTCAACGGGAATTTGCTTAAATTTCATTGGAAATTACGATAATAACGACAAAATAGGTAACCTTTCAATATCGATAGGTAAGTAAAGGAGTAGAATGAATATTGCTTCGCAAAACATAGATGCTTGTAAACGATTGAGAGTGACTCGCGTAAGGGTTTTGAAAGAAGGGCAAAAAGCCTACGAAGTAGGGGAAGAGCAGGCTAACTGCGACAGGATTCCTGATTCGATTGCCCCTATCCGGAATCTAGTTGAAAGCCTGGGGGTGCTGGGGCGAAAGCCATTGAAGTGTAAATCGGCCTTTACTTCAAATGCTTCGACTAGACGCGATCGTTTGAGGCTGACTCGTGTAAAAGTTAAAGCTGTAAACAAAATTGCCAAAGAGGGTAGCCGAAATTTTTTCACCGGCTACTTGGGCTTTTTAAAGGTGGGAAGAGAGTATTTACGAATGGATAAGAGCCTGCGGCTATGCCCTCGGCTTCCTGATACCGTTGCGCCTCAAAAGTGCATAACTGATCAAAGCGATGAATCGAGTTAGGATTGAGAGTATTAACAAACTAAAATGATCAAGAGGGGGTGTGGAATTTACTCGACTGTTTGCCATTATTTGCTTTGATTGCCCAGTAAATCATTCATGTCCTCTCACGCTGCCAATAACCCTGACAACCAAACCTCTCGATGCGATTCCTGTGGAGCGCCGCTTGAAGGAGATGTCCACGAAGGAGTGTGTCCCAAATGTGCGTTGATGATAGCAATCAATGACCTAGATGGCGGGTCTGGTGATGATGTTACAGTTGCTGAAGATACGATCGCTCATGACTATTCTGAGAAAAGCGCATCGAGGCATCCGACGGAGGCAGTACCGAACAAGAATAGGGCGAATTTAAAAACACCCGAATCACCACGCCAACTTGGCCCGTATAGAATTATTAAAGCCATAGGCGAGGGGGGCATGGGGCAGGTGTATCTGGCTGATCAGCAAGAGCCGGTAAAACGTCAGGTGGCAGTGAAAATCGTGCGCCCTGGCATGGGTAGTGAAGAAATCATTGCTCGCTTTGAGGCGGAGAGGCAAGCTCTGGCGGTGATGGACCACCCTAATATTGCCCGAGTGTTCGATGCGGGCACTGAGGAAGGCAGTGGCTTGCCCTATTTCGTCATGGAGTTGGTGAAGGGTAAATCGATCACCGAATACTGCGATGAAGAAAAGCTGACGACTAGAGAACGGCTTGAGTTATTCATACAATTATGTCGGGCCGTTCAGCATGCACATCAGAAGGGCGTGGTGCATCGCGATCTCAAACCTAATAACATTCTCGTTGAGAAACGTGATGGGAAACCTTTCCCGAAAATCATCGATTTCGGGATTGCCAAAGCTGTCGGACAAGGGCTCACAGAAGAAACCCTTCTTACTCAGGCGGGCCAACTGGTGGGCACACCGCAGTATATGAGTCCGGAGCAAGCCGAGTTCGGTGCTACGGATATCGACACGCGCAGTGACATTTATGCGTTAGGTGTATTGCTGTATGAATTGCTGACGGGTGATCCGCCACTGAAGATAGGAGATTTACGCAAAGCGGGATTGGATGAAATTCTGCGTATTGTTCGAGAGGAGGAGCCTTCCTTGCCGAGTAAAGCTCTTGAGGGAATGGCATCCGGTTCATTAACTACTCTGGCGGAGAAGAGGGGAACGGAAACATCCCGATTGACTGCGCTGACGCGTGGAGATTTGGATTTGATCACCTTAAAGGCGCTGGAAAAAGAGCGGGAGCGTAGATATGAAACAGCAACTGCGTTGGCGGAGGATGTGAGGCGCTTTCTCCGCAATGAGCCGATCCAGGCAAGGCCTCCCACCTTGGGCTATCGACTACAGAAGTATGCGAAACGAAACAAACTACAGCTGGCCGCGGCGGCTGTCATTTTTATCACCTTGATTATAGGTATAGTGGTCAGTTCCTGGCAGGCGGTCAGTGCGATGAATGCCAGAGATGCAGAGCTTGAGCAACGAACGCTGGCTGAAGAGGCGACACTCAAAGCAATAAAATCGGAAGGTGAAGCTCGGAGTGCGGCGGCGAAAGCTCAGGCATCGGAAAAGGTTGCGCAGGAGGCCAAGAGCCAGTCTGAAGCTAAACGAAATGAAGCGGCTCTATCCGCCAGAGAGACAAAAGCGGTGCTGATTTTTTTTGCTAAAATTCTCGCAGCAGCGAGACCCAAAGAGCAGGCTGGTGGCTTGGGGGTTGATATTACCATTCGTGAAGCGATTGATGCGGTGCGTCCTCAAATTGTGGATGCTTCTCCTGGGCAGCCTCTTATAGAAGCGTCTGTAAGGCATGCTCTAGGTGAAACTTACAATTATCTGAGCGATTACGAAGCAGCAATCTTACAATATGAAATAGCTTTTAATTTGCGGGAAAAATCCTTTGGTGAAGAAAATAGGGATACGTTGATGTCAATGAGTCATTTGGCATCCACTTACGGGAACGCTGGCCGTTTAGATGAGGCGTTGGCTTTGCATGAGAAGGCTCTGAAAATAAAAAAAAGGGAGCTTGGTCCCAAGCATATTTCAACACTCAATTCAATGTCTATGGTTGGGTATACCTATCGCTTGCTAGGCCGCTATAAGGAGGCTTTGAGTTTAAATGAAGAGACATTGAAACTAAAGAGAAGAGTTTTAGGCCATGAGGATCCGAATATGCTTCATGCGATGGGCGCTATGGCCAATTCCTATACTGATTCCGGACGTCACAAAGAGGCACTGGTTTTGAGGGAAGAAACGCTTAGGCTGAGAAAAAAAGTACAGGGCATAAAGCACCCTGAGACTCTTCATGACATGGGGAACATGGCTATTTCATTCTGGAATGTGGGTCGCCAAGGGGAAGCGCTTGCTTTAGAAGAAGAAGCATTGCAATTAAAAACTGAAGTGCTTGGGGCTAATCACTCAAACACAATTGATTCTATGGAAAGCCTGGCGTCTATTTATGGAAAAATGGGCCGTCATGAGGATGCGTTGGCATTAAAAAAGGAGATACAGATAAAAAGGAAGGCTTTGGATTTAAAGAATAATCTCGACATTATGGTTGCTGTTATACCGTCTAAACTCGCCGTACCAGTGCCTCGGGATAGCCGTTTAAATTCTTCTCTGGAAGCTGTGTTGTTTGATTTCTCCTCACTCCCCGACAGTGATCATATTGTTTATGATATGAAAGATAAAATAAAATCTTTAACTTTACCTGTACCCCATGACAGTCTGTTTTCCCAGGATATTGGCTATCAAGCTGATAAGAGTTTTCAGGACTTTGCCTTTAAAGCGAAAACTGGTTTCGGACATGAGACCCTTGATGCAATGCGCGATGAGGCTCATTCGTTGTATAAAAAAGGAAGTTATGAGGAAGCCCTGATACTATGGGAAGAAACGTTAAAATTGTTGAAAGTTGTGTTTGGCGAAGAGCATGAAGACACCTTAGACACAATGTATTATATAGCTTTGTCTTACGAAAAGGTAGGTCGTAATGATGAAGCCACGGCTTTGCGAAAGGAAGCGAAACAAATTTTTTTGGGAGAGCGGTGAGTTGAAGCAAGACGAGTCTAAACAATGACACCTTACATCCTCACAGCTTTGCTCCTACTTACACCAATCCTCTCCTCAGCGGGGGAGGATAAAAAAGCATTAGGAAAAGTGAAGCTTTCCTGCCTGCTCGGGGGGGAGTTTTGGTCTCAAGGCACAAGAACCTACGAATATGTAGTTGAGCAAGAGAAATACAAAGATGTGGTCGTTTCTTTGGTGATTGGTAGTCGTGGAGAGTCAGGTGATTACGGAATGGTTCGGGGGGCTATCAAAAAAACGATGTCGTTTCCATAGGGATTGATGGTGTGTATGTATTCATACTGAAACTAAATGAAGATAACTACTACTAATAGTCAAAATTCAGAGAGTGATGACACAACGTGTGAATCCTGCGGGGCCCCGCTGGCTGGCGATAAGCATGAAGGGGTGTGCCCTAAGTGTGCCTTGGCGGCGGCGATGAGCAGTGGTGGTGATGTCGATGATGACGCTACGATTGCCTATGTTGGCGCTCCGGAACACCAGGAAGAAACCCTATCTGATGCTGCGAAGTCTTCTAGAACGTCGGCTGGAAAATCTCGCCAGATTGGTCCGTACCGCATCCTGGAATCTCTCGGAGAGGGAGGCATGGGGCAGGTATATATCGCCGAGCAACGCGGGCCGGTAACGTCGGGTGGCGATAAAAGTCATTCGCCCGGGAATGGGCAGCGATGAAATTATCGCGCGTTTCGAGGCGGAGCGGCAGGCTCTAGCGCTGATGGATCACCCGAACATCGCCAGGGTGTTGGATGCGGGAACCGAGGAGGGGAGTGGTCTGCCGTATTTTGTGATGGAGTTGGTCGATGGGAAATCGATCACTGAATACTGTGATGACAAAAAATTGTCGACCCGCGCGCGACTTGAATTGTTTATGCAGGTTTGCCAGGCTATTCAACACGCTCACCAGAAAGGCATCGTTCATCGTGATATCAAGCCGCCCAATGTGCTAGTGACGGTGATCGATGACAAAGCGACGCCAAAGGTGATCGATTTTGGAATTGCCAAAGCAATGGGGCCTGCCCTGACGGATAAAACCCTTTTTACCACCGCTGGCCAGATAATAGGCACGCCCAATTACATGAGCCCGGAACAGGCGGAATTTAATCCGATCGACATTGATACCCGCAGCGATATCTATTCGCTCGGTGTGTTGCTTTACGAATTGCTCAGCGGCAAAACACCGCACGACCCGGCCAAATTGAAACAGGCAGGACTTGAAGAAGTCCTGAGAATCGTGCGGGAGGACGAGCCGCCGAAGCCAAGCACACTGGTAGGAAAAATCGAACCTAACACAGCTGAAACAGTGGCGAATCGACGGGGTACAAAAGTGGAAAAACTTACCCATGCTTTACGTGGTGATTTGGACTGGATTGTGATGAAAGCGATCGAGAAGGACCGCAGTCGTCGTTATGAAACCGCCAATGCCTTTGCAGTCGATATCGGGCGTTTTCTGAATGATGAGTTGGTCGAAGCGAGCCCACCCTCGGCGATTTATCGGGTGCGAAAATTTGCCAAACGAAACCGGGGCTTGCTAGCCGCGACATCAGGGGTGGCGCTGGTATTGATTGCGGGAATTGTGATGAGTACGCGTGAAGCCATCCGGGCCAATCGGGCGGAAGAGGAAGCGCTCACCGCTCGTGCTGATGCGGAAAAACTCATCACTTACATGATGGATGATCTCAGTGGTAAGCTGAAAAAAGTCGGTAAACTTGAACTGATGGAAGGGGTTGAGAATGCGGTTGGGGAGTATTTTGAGCATTCATCAGATACTGGCGCTGTTAGGAAAATATCAACTGGAGGCAAAGCATCGAATCTTCTGAAAAAAAGCGAAACCTACCGCAAGCAAGGTAGGGTGAGCAACGCTATTGAAGTTGCATCGGAGGCCGCTGCGATTTACCAGATTCTTTATAACAAAGAATCTGAAAAGCATCTCTTTGATCTCACGAACGCTTTACGAATTAAAAGCGAACTGCAATTGCTGGCGCGTAACATCTCATCTGCATCGGAAACGCGCCGATTTGCTTTGGGCTTGTTCGAATCAATGGAGGAGAGCCATGTGAAGAGTAAGGAAGAACTCAGCGTATACGCTCGACTTCTCACCGGCGATGCTACCTACCTGTATGCTCAGGATCGTGAATTTGAGAAGGCCCAGAAAAGGATGCGAGCTGCTTTACGCATTATGCTCGATTTGGTTCTCCAGAATCCGGATTGGGATGAAGCGAAGATCTGGTACGCACGGGCCCGTTATGTAGGCGCATATGACCTGGAACTTGGTTTAACGTCTGGTTGGGCTGATTTCAGTGAGGCGGGTAATTCACAAGAACTTCTCATGGAAGTTGTGAATAAAAATCCTAATGATTATAGACTGCGGGCTGAGGTTATTCGTAATTTGATTTATTCTTTGCCGTTTGGAGAATCTCTTATAAGAATCATCGCTCTTGCGAAGAAGGGTGAGGGGCTGGATCCTGTGGTGCTCGCACAGGAGCTTGTAACCCATGACCCTAGCAATCTGGAATGGGAAAATCTTTTATGTGTGGCCTATTTGCAAGTTGGATACCATCTTGCTGAAGGAGATCGAAAGGAAGCGTCGTTGCCCTATCTTGATAAAGCGATTGAGGCACTTGAGGATTTGAATAAAACAGAAGTTGGTGAGTCTACGATTTCCGTATTGGGAGAGGCCTATTCCGAGCGTGGTTTTGCTAGGCATGTTCTGGGGGATCAGGAAGGCGCAGTTGCAGATTACAATAGAGGAATCGAAATTTTGGAAGCAAAGATGGGTTTAGTCAGATCTGATGCGAACTGGGCAAACCAGCTTGCGGAATTGCACTTCCGCCTCGCATCAGAGCTCGATGACAATTCGGAGGCCGTTCGACATCTGCAAAAGGCAAAAGAAATAATGGAACCCGTGGTTGATAAAATGCCAGACCATAGCTGGGCGAATCGAACTTTGATGTACATACAAAACGGACTCGCGAGACAGAAAGAAAAACAGGGTGATTATGAGGGAGCTGCAATATACTTGGAGGAAGCCTTGGCTATTTGTGCTCACTTTGAATCTACACAAACGGCATGGGATTGGCGTTATGCCAATATGCAAGGGCGAGCATCAATAAATGCCCAGCGGCTTGGCGATTGGGAGCGAGCTATCGATTTGAGATCGAGTGAATTTGATCGCCGAAAACATTTTCTAACCAACGAGAGGGAGGATGATATTGCTATCACAATAAAGTCTCTCACCGCGTCGATGAATTACTTGTGTTTGTTAGCCACGGAACACAAGCCTGATTTACTCATCACACTTGCGAAGGAAATGCCGTTTATTGAAGAGCGAATTGGGTCTGTGCTTGAGAGTTCCCCTCATTTGGGGAATACCTATGAAAGTGTCGCCCGGCTTTATAGAAACCTGTATGCGGGATTTTCAAAGGGTGGCGATTTTGAGAAATCCGAAGCTTTTATTCTCAAGGCTATCAACTGGCAGGAAAAACTTTGTAACATGCCGGACAAGGATTTACTAAATAATCACCGGGTGCTAGCTTCTTATCATTGGACTTTGGTAAATTTTTATCGCCAGCAAAAACGTGAGCAAGAGTCCCTGCCTCACTACCATAGCACCATTGAAGCCAGACGAGTCGCTTTCGATAACGGCGATCTGAAAGAAAGCGCGAGTATTGTTTCTGCTCTCTATTCAACAGCCAAGCTGGAAGAAAAATTTGGTTTTGTCGAAGAGAGTGTGATAACGCGACGCAAAATATTTGAAATTTATGCTGCGACTCCTGTGGAAACTTACAAATCCTGGTCAGCCATAGCCAAGGGTATCATTCCTGCCGCATGGGAGTTAGAGGGATTGCATCACGAGAAAAAGAAGCAATGGGCAAAGGCTGAAGATAGTTATCAAAAGAGTCTCAAATTTTGGTTGGAGCCGGGGGTGCAATCGTACGGCGAGATCAGTGGGCGAATAATGGCAACACGTGCCAAAGTTCGTCTAGCTTCTCTCTACGCCAAGACGAAACGTGGTACTGATCCGCAACGCTATCAATGGTGTCGAGAGGTGCTAGAGACCTTACAAGTTGAAGAGGACAAGGGCACGCTTAGTTCGAATTTGAAATGGGTCTTCAATTCATCCCAAGCGGTTCTTAAGAATCAAAGAAAGAAGAGCGAGTAGAGAGTATAAGTTGTGAATCCCAGGAAGAAGTAAGATCTGATGTGGCGATGCTGCATCCTATTGGTAAGCAACCAATCTATGGCGAAAGTGAGTTTTGTGAAATGAAAAATAGATATTCTCTTACTCGCTTACCCAAGCGCTTCAAGTAAACTGCCGAGTTCTTCTTTCACTGAAACCCCGCCTTTACTATTCAAGGTTTGGGCGACTTCATCTTCCAGTAACTTGCGATAGCGTTCGCGTAGTCGCTTCACCTTGATTTTCACATTGTTTTCGGTGATATCCAGTTGGGTGGCGATCTCTCCGTAAGGAGCGCCACCTCCTGTTGCTAGAAAAGGTTTGAGAATGTTGAATTCTTCTTGTTTGTCTTTTTTTATGTAATCACCACGCATCCGTTGAATTACTTTTTCAAGGAAGGTCAGTGCCCATTGACGGTCAAAGGCAGTCTCGGGTGTGAGGCCGTCATCCGTCGGCACATGAACATGCTGTCCATTTTCGTTGGTTTCATCAATGGATACAAGGGCGACTCCGCCGCCGCGTTTTTGTGCTTGGCTGGCCCGGTATTCCTTGGCTCGGTATTTCTTCAATGCATCGAGTAGGAAAGTCCTCATCCGCCCCTTGCTCTGATCAGCGGCGTCCATGTAGCGTTTTTCATTCACTACAGCGAAAAATCCCTGGATGGTATCTTCCGCATCTTCAATCGAAGCGCCACTTCTAATCAGAAAAGTAAGCAATGGTTTTCGGTAGGATTCGCAGAGAGTGCTGAGAGCGTTGAATGCGAGCGTCTCTTCGCTGCGGTCCTTGGCCTGAAGGATCAAGGTCCAACGAGTTACTGGGAAGGAGTTGTTGTCTGTGGAATTTACCATCCGCCGGGTATTAATTTTTTTGATTCAGACATTCCGGTATATTAAGCGTGGCTTCACTATCCGGAAAAGATTTTTTTTGTCATCGGAGTGAGTCGTTGAATTCAAAGATTTCATCTGTAGCTTTGATCCGTGCCTTAGCCGCAGCTGTTTGCAGTTCCAGCAGCAGCTTTTTTGAGATCAGCCTGCTCAATGAATTGTTCCGTCTGGCTGGACAGCTCTTTGCTCTGAAACCAAATCGCGATCACGATTCCTGCCAACGCCAAGCGGAAGAACAGACTACTAGGATGAAATGAATTGACAAAGCACCTATGTTAAAACATTGTTATAACATGACGAAGACCATCTCTAAGATTGGAAACTCTCAGGGTATCAGTTTGGACAAGGCTCTGCTCGAACAACTTGGGCTCCACGTAGGCTCAAAGGTTCACCTCACCCTTTCGGGGCGTTCCATCGTGCTGACACCTGCCGAAGGAACTCTTCCAGACAAGGCTTTCCAGGATTCCAAGAAAAAGGTGAACGAAAAATATGCCGAGCTTTTTAAGCGCTTGGCATAATTCCCACTTTTTATGGCTCGAAATAACGAGTATCAGTTTTTAACGTTGGAGCAAGTAGTTGAACTTCACACGGTATCGATACAAATTGAGGGTGGAAGTGGTGGCATTCGAGATCAAGCAGTTCTGGAGTCTGCCGCTGCTGCCCCCCAGGCAACGTTTGGAGAAGAATTTCTTCATCAAAGCATCGAGGAGGTCGCCGCTGCATATTTGTATTACCTTTGCCAAAACCATCCTTTTATCGATGGAAACAAACGCACGGCTATTCGTGCGGCACTCATTTTTCTAGATACCCATGGTGTAGAGCTTACAGCCAGCATTGATGCATTGGAGGATCTGACATTGGGAGTGGCAAAGGGCAATGTGGGAAAAAAAGAAATCACCCGGTTTTTTCAAAATCAACAAAACAAATCATCGTAGTATGGTTTCTGGAAATTTGACCCAATTCCACTCCACCGGTTATAAATTTTTCGTCCTTTCAACTGAATAGTTGCTAGGCGCTTTTTTGGCTAGGGCGGGCTGAATTTGTGTTGTGCTTGATTTCATGGTTGGAGTGAAAGGGTTCGAGGGCAAAGTTATCGCCCTGATAACCTGACCGCTGTCGATGCAGCTACTTTTTCTGCCCTTTCCCCTGCTTGATAAAAGCAACCAGCAACTCGAGTTCTTTCGCCGACAGGATAGCTTTGAAACTTGGCATGGGTACCAGCGCGTAGCCATCGACAATATCGTGCTGCGGATCGATCACCGAGCGTTTGATGTATTCGGCATCCACGATCAACTCATGACTTTGCCCTTTTACCAGTACCTTTTCAGTTTTCCCCCAAAGCCCCTTGAAGCTTGGCCCGATCATCTTCAAGCCGTTGAGCGAATGACAAGCACTGCAATACTGTGTGTATAACAATTCTCCCGTTACTTTTTGCTTTTTCATCATCAGCCCCTTGCGGCCAGTCAAATCCAAAGTCACGCGAAAGGATCGCTTGCCCACTGGAAGCGTTAACGCGGAATTATCAGCCAACCACGTCACCCCTTCTCCTGGAGTCACCGCTTCCTTGGCAAAGCCCGTCGTCGAAAAATAGACTTCCTTCTTGCGATTCTTTGCCAACTCGTATTCGATCGTAACTTGATTTTTCGCCTCGCTCCATAGACGCATAGCGACTTGATGCCCGTCAATCTCGGCTTGAAACACTGGAGCCTCTCGACCCTTCCTGCGGTAGCCAGTGAAAACCGTATCCTTGGGTTCTCGGCTAGCATCGCCAAAACGTAAAGGCGAGCGCAAAAGGTTCAGCTCGACCCTAGCCCCTCGAATGGAACAAGGGTTTCCTCCGCGCCCTTTCAATTCACCGTCTAGATTAAGGAATCCGCCAGTCCAGATATACAAAGGCGTCAGGGAGACGCTATCCAGCACATAGTTAAATTGGTTAGGGTAGCCAACTGCAATGCCTCGAGATGGGGTTTCTTGCAATGCAACTCGATACACCAAAGGTCGGTCGTCCACATTTAAATCCACCGCACTCGCTGCTTGAGCCAGCAACAATAAAACAACGCTACT